>CAYRMM010000011.1:0-12163 GCA_964425425.1 uncultured Gammaproteobacteria bacterium
CTATGGTTTAAACTATCGAGTAAAAGGCGGAAATCCACCCTTTAAAAAGGTATCGAGATTGTACAGGGTTTGCCGCTTTGTGTCAATAAATGCAAAGCAAAAGCACCTCTTCGGGATAAAAGAAAATAAAAAAGACCCAAGGGAACAAGTGCTTAAAAAGCATCAAGTCCCCAAGGATCAAGAATCACTGCCTGTCCACCGTAGTTTTAAGCGAAGGTGAACGGAACGAAACCGGAAACAGCCCCCCACTCCAAGCTGGGGCGGTCATCGCTACCTTCGTACACTCCAAAGATCTTATAATAGCTAAACCCCCAGCGGCGGAAGATTCCGTCAAAGAAGCTTTCGGGATCAACCGGAATATACTGCGTTCCAGTACAGTCGAGATAAAGCTGGTCTGGGCCGGTAATCCGGTCGGGGTGAGTCAGTAACAGGATGGCCGTTTCATACACGCCCAAGCCAAACTCCCGTTCCGTGAAGCACTTCTTGGCATCGCTACCGCAGCGTCCGCGGTGCAGCAGCCCGAACTGGAAGGGAAAGACCCAGAAGTCTCCGGGCTGCTCATTAAGCTTAACGTGCGCCTGTGCTGTCTTTTCCTCTGGTCTCAGGTGGTAGTGAATATCACCCAAAGCCCTTCTTTCACTCCACCTGTTATGAAGCTTCTTGTCACGAATCTTCCGAGACGTAAAGAGCAGACCAAGTGCTGACTGAATTGCCTGACAGTAATCTCCAGGCTTGGGAACGACCGCCCAGCCATATCCCTGGGGCAGCTTGCCGTTGCTCAGCTCCTCGACATGACCAGCATCCAATTTCTTGAATGGCTTCAAGCCCAAGAGCTTCCTTGTTTGCTCGAGTGGCGTACGATAACGGAATCCCTGCGGATAACCGTAGTTGCTCGCCACCTCTTCCTTGATGTACGGGAACTCGCCGAGATCGGCAATAACCTCTCGCACGCGTTTTTGGAACTCGCCGCCCCGCATGATGACGCGCTGAGCGACATCCTTGGGAAGGTTGCTGATTGCCACTTCGAGCAAACGCCCAAGGTGGTTCTTTTGTTTCGATGTGATCGACGGTGTGGCTGTCGTCATCATCAAACCCTTCTACAAAAGATCGCCCGTTTTTCACAGTTGGGTATACTGCCTGTTTCACATTGAAATCAGGGATCTGACGCTTTTTCCTATGAAAAGCATGAAATCCCTATATTCAAAAACATCCTGTGATGATGTCATTATTTGATGTTTTTGTCAATAAATGCAAAGCAAAAGCACCCCTTGGCGGGGTGCTTCATGCTATTTGAGGTTTCCCATTTGCTGCAATCGGGTAATTCGCTCTTCGACCGGCGGATGTGTGCTAAAAAATTTATTGATATTTTTACGCGCCTGCGCCCCAAACGGGTTGGCGATAAAGAGATGCGCGGTGCCATGATTTGCCTTTCGGAGCGGTTGCGAATGGCTAATCTTTGCCAATGCATTGGCGAGCCCTTCCGGATAACGCGTCATCAGGGCTGCTGATGCGTCCGCCAGATATTCACGGCGTCGAGAAACGGCGAATTGAATAAGCTGGCCAATCAACGGAGAGAGGATGATCAACACTAATCCAATAATGGCCAGGGCGGGGTGCCCTCCCTTGGAATCACGGTCACCGCCAAAAAATGAGAGTCGCCACGCCATATCAATGAGCACCATGAGTACACCAATCACCGCCGCGACAATCGTCATGAGACGAATGTCGTAATTGCGAATATGTGAAAGCTCATGCGCCACAACACCTTCAAGCTCTTCATTTTCAAGTGCCTGGATAATCCCCGTCGTAAACGCAACTGATGCGTGCTGCGGATCGCGTCCTGTCGCAAATGCGTTCATTCCCGGATCTTCGATGATATAGACGCGTGGCATCTGCATACCTTGTGAGATACAGAGATTTTCCACCATATTCCATAAATATGGGTTGTCATTTTTTTGAATCTCACGCGCTCCATTCATGCGCAGCGCCAACTTATCGCCATTATAGTAGGCGAGCAAGTTACTCCCCACCGCAAAAAGCACTGCTATCACTACGAGTTCAGAACCATAACCGTAGACATACTGTATGCCAAAAGCAACCGCAGCGACAAGTGCGGTGGCGATCAGCATAAGAAATAAGGAACGGCGCTTATTTGCGGAAATCTCAGAATATATGTTCATACAAAAATATCAGAAGCTATAAGAAGTTATAAGAGGATATCAGAAGATTCAGGAGCTTCTAGGAAAGTTTGTGAATAAAGGATGAGAGCATTTTCTTTACTTCGAGGGCACTTTCTTGTGCCCGGAGTCGAAGCTGGGCATCTCCCATGGCAAGCTCATCAGTTACTATTAATTGTGTTTCTAATTCAAAGGCAGATCCTTGTGCCTGAATCAAAAAGTGACGGAAATCTTTTTTAGTGCCGCGCCCCTTACCTTCAGCAATATTCGAAACAATCGACACCGACGCTCGCTGAACCTGCGATATAAGTCCATATCGCTCATTATGTGGCATTGTTTGCGCAAAGGCATACACCGCTTTCACGAGCTGTATACTCTTTTGCCAAACAATGAGATTTTTATAATCCTTGTCGTGCATCCCCTCCTTGCACTTAGTGTCTACTGAGAGCTTCTAAAGCTTCTCAGAACATCTGAATCTTCTTGTTCCCTAGAACTTCACTTCAACGTTATTGCGTTCACCGTCTGCTGCTTCAAAGAATTCACGCTTCGCGTAGCCAAGCATACCGGCAATCATATTGTTAGGGAAAGTTTCAATTTTGATATTGAAGTCACGCACCATGCCGTTATAAAAGCGGCGAGCTGCTTGAATTTTGTTTTCCGTATCAGACAACTCATCCTGCAACTTGGCAAAGTTTTGATTTGCCTTCAGGTCAGGGTAACTTTCCGCAAGGGCAAAGATGCTTTTGAGTGTTGATGAAAGCATGTTTTCCTGTGCAGCCATTTCTTCGGGCGTTGCGTTAGGATTATCATGCGTCTTCATTGCCGCCGCACGGGCTTCGACAACTTTTTGGAATGTGCCTTGCTCATGAGCTGCATACCCCTTCACCGTTTCGATCAAGTTTGGGATGAGGTCATAACGACGCTTTAATTGGACGTCAATGTCAGACCATGCTTCGTCAACACGGTTCTTCAATTTGACCAATGCGTTGTACACGCCAATCACCCACAGAGCGACGACGGCGAGTACTGCTAAGATAATATAGAGTGCCTGCATACAATAAATTTAGTACTTAAAAACTATTACTTAATAAATGTTAACCATTCTTGATAATCACGATGCCGTCCATACACAATATCCATATAATTTTCGCGGATTCGTTTCGTGATATCGCCCATCTGACCGTTACCGATCTGATGTCCGTCGAGTGTTCCAATCGGGGAGATTTCAGCAGCGGTACCGGTAAAAAAGAGCTCATCTGCTGTCAACAGCTCCTCGGGGCGTATCACTCGCTCCTCTACAGGATACCCTAAATCCTGGGCTATTTCAAGCACCGTTGCGCGCGTAATTCCCGCTAATATTGATCCCAGGCGAGGTGTCACAATACCACCACTTGTCACCATAAAAATATTCTCACCCGGCCCTTCCGCCACATTACCCTCAAAATCAAGAAGGAGTCCTTCGTCAGCGCCTTGTGCCTTTGCCTCTTGGTTTGCCAAGAGTGAATTCACATAATGTCCATTGATCTTAGCGTCGGCAATCGTGGATTTGGGGTGAATACGCACATATGACGAGGTTGCCACACTAATTGCCTGATCACCTGCCAGATACGCTCCCCATGGCCATGCCGCAATCATCACATGCACCGTGTTTCCCTCTGGATTCACACGTAATACCTCATTGCCATAGTACACGACGGGGCGAATGTACCCCTGCTCGAGTTCATTATCACGGACCGTTTCAATAATAGCTGTTTTCAGTTCATCGGTTGTATACGGCACCTTCATCCCCAACGCTTGCGCTGAATAGACTAACCGAGCAACATGTTCATCTAACTTAAAAATTGCAGGCCCCTTGTCTGTCAGATAAAACCGAATTCCTTCAAATGCGCCGCTGCCATAATGAAAGGTATGTGACAAACAATGCACCGTTGCCTCGTCCCACGGCACCTGCTTACCGTCCATCCAGATTGATTTTGTTGTATGCATACGTTGGTCGATGGTTAATAGTAGATAGTCAATAGTAGATGGAAGATGGAAGCCCCCGTACAGAGCTTATTTCACGGCGATAATTTCTATTTTTATGCTGTTGTCGTTGATCACTGCTTCAAAGGTGTCACCCACCCGGTGATTGAGGAGCGCCTGCCCTAAGGGTGTTTGGTGCGAGATAATTCCTTTGCTGGGATCAGCTTCTTGTGCTCCCAAAATCGTATAGGTGCGCTCCGCACCATCCATGGTGAATGTAACAGTCGAGCCGACGCTCACCCGATCAACCGATGCATGCTCATCAATAATCACTGCGTGCGCAACTTTCCGCTTATACTCATCAATCTTTGCGTTAAGCGCCCGTAATCGTCGCTTCGCGTTTTGATAGGGGAAATTTTCGGAAAAATCTCCATGCTCTGCAGCCGCCTGCATCTCATCAATAATCTTGGGGCGGACACGCTGCTCCATTTTTTCCACCTCACGCTCCAGCTCATCAACTGCCGCTTGCGTCATATGATAATCAGGAGGGATTAAATCGTAGGGATTTGGTTTTCTTTTAGGCGTTTGCATGTCTGTATGGTAACAAAAAACCACCCTTTCGGGTAGTTCTCTGCATCGTCTCACGATTATCGTGCAAAATGAGCAAAAGCTCGGTTTGCTTCTGCCATGCGGTGCACTTCCTGCTTCTTTTTTACTGCATCACCCTGCTCTTCAGCAGCAGCAAGCAATTCTTCAGCAAGCTTTGCGCTCATGGGCTTTCCTTTTTTCTTCGAAGCTGCTTCGATGAGCCATCGTGACGCCAACGTAAAACGGCGTTCAGCGCGAACCGGGTATGGAATCTGATAGTTTGCACCACCGACGCGCTTACCGCGTACTTCCAATGACGGTCCAACGTTGCGCATTGCAGCGTCAAATGTGTCCAATGGATTCTTTTTGGTTTTCTTTTCGATCAATGCCATTGCGTCATACATCACCTTGCGCGCAGTGGTCTTTTTGCCGTCCTTCATCAAGTAATTGATGAACTTTGCGATGTCGACACGGCCATAGCGCGCGTCCGGCAGTAATTCTCGCTTAGGAGCTCGTTTTCCTCGCATATCTGTTAATCAATTACTTAGATTCTTTTGGACGCTTCGCTCCATACAATGAGCGGCCTCGGCGACGACCTTCTACGCCTGATGCGTCATATTTACCGCGAACAATGGTGTAACGAACACCTGGTAAGTCTTTGACACGCCCGCCGCGAATCATCACGATCGAGTGTTCCTGCAAGTTGTGACCGATACCAGGAATATACGCCGTTACTTCCTGTCCGTTTGATAAACGAACACGAGCGATTTTTCGCTGCGCTGAGTTCGGCTTTTTTGGTGTTGTCGTGGTTACCTTCACGCACACTCCGCGCTTAAACGGAGAACCTTTCGGAAGGTACGTGCGCTTACGTCGCAATGTGTTGCTCACAAACTGCAACGCTGGCGTTCCCGACTTGGCCACCTTGGACTGTCGTCCTTTGCGTACCAATTGGTTGATAGTTGCCATAGTAGCTATGTTTAATAAGACTAGATCCCCTTGCCTCATAGAATGACAACAAAGAGGTTAGTATAAAAATAGAAAAAATTGATAGCCGCGGGTACTGCTCATAGAGCGTTACTTCCCCTCACGCGGGTCTACCAACTTTCATATTGTGAGCCTAGTGTATCGTATGAAGCCTTTCCTGTCAAGAAGGCTACCCAAAGAGTGTCGCGAAAACTGCCAACACCCAATTAAACAGCGTCGACAAAATACGGGTATTAAAAACGATATCAAGGATAATCACTCCAAAAAGCAATAACGGGCCTTTCGTTGCAAGCCATACTTTCACGGCATCATACTTGCTGGGCAATGCCGCAAACAAAATCTTTGATCCATCAAGCGGTGGGATCGGAATAAGGTTAAAAACCATCAGGATGATATTGAAAAAGATCAAATACGACAAGAATAAGATCATCAAATTGTCATCCGCAAAACTCAAAGGGTTGTACTGCGGCGTTGTCACTTTATACACCAAAACACACGCAATAATCAGGAGTAAATGTGAAGCTGGCCCTGCGGCAGCAACCATTGCAGGCCCCCACTTGGGATACTTTAAATTATAGTAATTCACCGGCACCGGCTTCGCCCACCCAAAACCAACAAAAAGCAATAATAAGGTGCCCATTGGATCAAGGTGATGCATCGGATTAAAGTTCAGGCGCCCTTCATCTTTTGCTGTTGAATCACCTAACCAGAGTGCAACAATGCCATGTGAAACCTCGTGCCACACCAATGCAATAATAATTGCCAAAACAACCGTTAACCCAAGAAGCGGTTGATCAAGAATAAGGGTAAAAAGCATAACACTTGACTGAAAAATGAATTTTTGTTAAAGTAGTGGCACTACATTAACAGGGTAAGTATAGCACATATGGGAAAACGATGCGCAATGACGGGCAAAACCTCTAAAGCGTCTGCACGACGATCACACTCAAATATCCAGACTAAAACTCGACAGAAAGCTAATCTTCACAAAAAGAAGATTGACGGACAGGTCGTCTACCTCAGCGCTCGAGCAATCAAAACGCTCAAGAAGAAAGCTGCCCAAGCTCAGGCATAATAACCTGACAAACAAAAAACCTCCGAGCTGAGCTTGGGGGTTTTTTGGTGGGCACGCAACTCCAATCGTTTTTTTGACTACGTGTGATAGCCTCTTTGAACGCATCGAGTGGATGCGACACCTGCTCTTGGCAGGCTCCTTGTATTGGGCAAAGGGGTAGTCAGTGTATACCGTCTACGCTTCGCTCAACAAAGATTGAAGAGTGGGTCCCCGCAATCGTCTCCCACGGGAAACGATACTGTTGAGGTCCCGCTCAAATGATGTTCAAAAAACTTTTGAAGTTGCTATGCCTCACTTCCAGTATACCGCTGTAAAGAAAAATTGTAAAACATCTAAAAATTACCCTGCAGAACAGGGTAATTTTTGCTTTTCTCTCTTACAGGTCATAGGTGAGTGAAGATGCCAGGCGCATCGAGAAACGGACTGAGCCGTAGTTCTCCTACGGCGAAGGAGTATCGCAGATGCAACGCAGCAGCTTCCTCAGCTGTGGCTTGGGTATTTTATTTTTCGTCTGGCGCGTAGAGAAAGTCTACATCAACACGCTCATATGAGAAGAGATCTGCTTCATTGAAGAAGCGCTTGATTTCCGCTTCTGCGTTTTCAGCTGAGTCAGATGCGTGCACCAAATTTGCTGAGACTGAGACTGAGTAGTCGCCGCGGATAGATCCAACGTCAGCAGCGCGTCCTGAAGTAGCGCCAACCAACGTACGAACCACCTCCACCGCAGAATGCCCTTCCAATCCCAATGCGATCACCGGTGATGACTTCATGAAATTCGCCAATCCCGGAAAAAAAGGTTTATCTGCCAAGTGCGCGTAATGCTCTTTGAGTACTTCGTCGTTGAGACTGATCATTTTCATAGCAACGATCTTAAGCCCCTTCTTTTCAAATCGTGAGATAATCTCACCGATCAAGTTGCGCTGCACACAGTCCGGCTTGAGCAACACGAGTGTTTTTTGCATCATAGATAACAGAGTGACTAAATAAGTATCGCTATTGTAACCGGTTATTTGATTCTTTTCAAGCCTCCCTCCTCATCCCCAGCAAGCGCGAAGCAGAGCGTTCCCTCCTCGTCAGTTCTGAGTGTCGGAATATCCCGAACATGGTATCGCTCAACAATATCGCGAACGGGATGCCCGTATGTATTTGGCCCAACAGGAATAATAGCAAGTTGAGGTCGCACCGCATCAATAAATGCTTCGCTTGATGAGCTGTTAGACCCATGATGTGGCACGGTCATGATCTCAATCGAACGATCGCGCACAAACTGCACCAACTCTTGCTCGACCGGCTCTTCGATATCAGCCGTCAGCAAAAAATCAAGCTCCCCAAATGAGATGAGGGTGACAATCGAGGTGTTGTTTACTTCTTGAACACTCCTGCCATCAAATGATTGTCTTGGGTACAGTGTTTCCAGTCGTAAACCTTCCCAGTCAAACACCTGGGGTGCATCGACAATTGTGTGTCCTCCCCTCATAAAGGTGTCTCGAATACGCTCGTACGTGCGTGAGCTATATGCAACATTGGTCAGCAACGCATGAGTAATGTCATAGTACCGCATAACCTCCTCAAACCCCGCTATGTGATCGGCGTGCGGATGCGTCATCACCGCAAGATCAATCACACGATCATGAAGCGGTAACACCTCCATCAACTCCTGCATAACTGCCTCGTCACTACCCGCATCAATCAGTACCGTAACGCCTGCATGCCGCACCACGGTCGCATCTCCTTGCCCCACATTTAAAAAACAAATCTGCGAGACATCTGCCCTCCCCTCACGCCACCATCCCACAAACACCACCACGAGTGCACAGACAAGGATTGTTATGATTGTTCGTTGCGCTTGACGACCCATCGTATGCTATAATAAAGCAAGCTGTAGCTGATGACCCACAGGATCATCTGCCACTGCGTAATAAAAAGATTTTCATAGTAACTCATCTCCCATGATGCCCCCCAACGCACTAGACGAACAATAATTTCAAGCGGCAGCCAAGCCACAAATCGTAATACTTCGCCAAACCACGGAAGCACCTCAACTCCCAAACTCCAGACTGCCGATAACATGCCAAACGCGATGCACGGGGCTATGAGGAGATTAATCAAGGGCGCAGAAAGACTCAGTGCTCCAAAATTATACAACAATACCGGAAGCGTTGCGCAATAGGCGACGAGTGACGGTGCGATGAAAGCAACCATCCACTGCTGTCGCTTGCTCAGCTGCATCAAGCTCACGATACGCATCCCATACAACAATCCAACGGTGGCAGCAAAGGAAAGCTGAAAACCAACATCATATCGCAATACTAAAGGATTTGCCGCCACCATGAGCGTGGCGGCGCCCAACAGCAAGTTGCGCGCATTCACATACGCACCGCACGCGCGCGCCGCCACAACGAGCCAACCCATGCAGGCGGCGCGCACAATTGCGGCTTCGATGCCGGTAATGAGGGCAAACATTACGATAACCACGCTCGCAATCACAAACTGCCCTGTTCGCCCTACCTGCACCATCGTCAACAGTGCAACCACGAGCCCTACCACCAGCGCGAAATTTGATCCTGAAACGGCAACAATATGTGTCGTGCCCGTCTTTTGAAATGCCTCAACCATGGCGGGTGGCATGCCAACTGTTCCACCAATCACAAGACCTGCCGCAAGGCTGGCATGTGCTGGTGGGAGCACGCGCTGTATACGCTCACGAACGCCAGCCTTAAATCGCATGAGTGCTGCGTATACTGCATTTCCCTGATCACGGGCAAGGATCTCAACGCTCCGTGATGAGCAGGCCGCGTGCACGCGCTCTTTGATCAAGTACTTGGGATAATCAAAGTGTTCAATCATTTCGGGTGCGCGAACATCACATTCAAAGCGAAGCATATCACCATAGAGCACCGGAACTGCACTCACCACTCGAATGCGTACATTACTGCGCGTCTGAACTTTGACCACCACGCCGCGTTCGTGCTCGCGTGGCTCACTTACCACAACCCCCTCAAACATCTGCGCACCATTCAGCTCACCGCGAAATGCATACTCATCAACCTGCTGATAGTACAAGCCGTTCATCAACACGATACCGGCGCACAGCAAGCAGAAGGCACGTACGATTATTGATCGTATGAGAAAAACACATCCACCAATCACCCCTCCGATAAGCGCTGGTGCCGGCACACGAAACCACTCAGCGCACCACACGCTGAGCAAGATGCTGCCCAGGATATAAAGCATGAGCCTTGAGTAGTACATACGTTCAGTATGTACTGTGCATCAATCATTGCACAGACACCTGGAAGCAAAAACGATGTCAGCATCGTGCTGACATCGTTTCCCACAGGCGTCCTTGAACTATACAATAATGTTGAGGATTTTGCCCTGTACGTAAATTATTTTTTTGATATCACGTCCTTCCACATGCGCCGTGACATTTGCCACGCCAAGTGCTTTGGTCATGATACTTTCTTGTTCTTCATCGACATCCACCATCACCTTACCACGAACTTTGCCATTCACCTGCACGGGCAACTCAATAGTTGTTGCTGCTGCTTTATTAAGATCAGCAACCGGCCAGCTGCTGGTAAAAACTGATGCTGTATTCCCCAATCGCGCCCATAGTTCTTCGGCAATATGCGGAGCAAACGGTGACAGTAATTGCACGAAGCCTGCGTAGATATCACGTGTTACACCATGGTCAGCAAATGCATTATTGAGAATCATGAGTTGCGAAATTGCCGTATTGAAGCGCAGATCCTCAATATCTTCTGATACTTTTTGAATGGTCTGATGATATAAGCGCTCCACATCAGGATGCGCCTCACCCTCAGTAATTTTTTCAAAATGCAGCCAAGCCTTTTCCAAAAAGCGCTTTGAGCCAACCAATCCTTTGGTGCTCCATGGCTTGGAATCTTCAAAGGGCCCCATGAACATCTCATAGACGCGGAAGGTGTCGGCACCAAACTCTCCAACAACTTCATCGGGGTTTACTACATTACCACGTGACTTAGACATTTTCTCGCCATCCTCGCCCATGATCAAACCTTGGTTGCGCAGACGAATAAACGGCTCGTTAAATCCAACGTACCCTTCGCGATACAAAAACTTCGTGAAGAAACGCGCGTACAACAAATGTAACACCGCATGTTCCACACCACCGACGTATAAGTCAACGGGCAGCCATGCATCGATCTTGGCGCGATCAGCAAACGCCGTTTGGTTATGTGGATCAACGTATCGCAAGAAATACCATGACGAACAGACAAACGTATCCATCGTGTCTGATTCGCGCGCAACAATCGTTCGTTCTTTATCTAACACGCCCGCTGCCTTAAGCTTGTCTTCGATGCGATGCAGATGCTCCGCACTGTGAAACTGCTCTGAGTGTGTCAGTGGCGACTCTCCAGTCGGACGGAAATCAACATCGTCCGGCAATTCAACCGGTAATTCGTCGTCGGGCACCGCATACGGCGCTCCCTGGTCATCATAGACAATCGGAATCGGCGCACCCCAGTACCGCTGGCGCGATACCAGCCAATCACGCAAACGATAATTAATCGTGCCATAGCCAATACCCCCCTTTTCCAGATGATCGATCATGCTCCGCTGCGCCTCTCCGGTGGTCATGCCGTCTAAAAAGCCTGAGTTCATCAACACACCATCACCCTCGTGAGCAGCCTCGCTGATATCCCCTCCATCAATCACCTGTCGCACCTCAATATTAAATTTACGCGCAAACTCATAGTCACGCTGATCATGACCTGGCACTGCCATAATTGCGCCGGTGCCGTATGTCATCAAAACATAGTCCGACACAAAAACAGGAATCGCTTCTTTGGTCACCGGATTGATTGCCTTAATGCCGTGTAACTCAACCCCTGACTTTGTTTTGTTGAGATCGGTTCGCTCAAGTTCCGACTTTGCTTTGGTCTGTTCCTGATAATCACGCACTTCTTTCAAATTATCAATTTGGTCGGCAAGTGTTTCAATGAGCGGATGTTCCGGCGCAATCACCATGTAGGTAACGCCAAACAAGGTATCGGGGCGTGTCGTGAAGACATTCAATGTCTCCTCGGTATCTTCCAATTCAAACGTAATCTGAGCGCCTTGACTGCGGCCAATCCAGTTGCGCTGAATCGTCTTGAGGCTTTCTGGCCAATCAAGCCCATCTAAATCATCAATCAACTCGTCAGCAAAATTCGTGATCTTGAAAAACCACTGGTGTAATTTTTTTTGTGTTACCTGATTATTACATCGCTCGCAGCGGCCATCAATCACCTGCTCGTTGGCAAGCACGGTCTTGCATGATTCGCACCAATTCACCGGCGCCTCTTTGCGATACGCTAACTTATGCTCAAAGAGTTTCGTGAACATCCACTGT
>CAYRMM010000012.1:0-12131 GCA_964425425.1 uncultured Gammaproteobacteria bacterium
CGCTGCTTCCAACTTTTTTGCCAATGTTGATTTGCCTGAGCCGGCGTCGCCGGAAATGGTGATGATCATAGAATCAGAAAAAGGTAAAAGATTAAAGATGAAGACTGAAGATGAAAGAATTATCCTTGTCGTAATCCTTTCAAAATCTTTTCAAGATCTTTGGGGAGCGGTGATGTGTACGTTACCTCGTTACCATCTTGATCGGTAAAGCTCAGTTCGTAGGCGTGCAAGAAGGGGCGATCAATATCAATGCGTTGTTTGACGTTTTTTTGTTTGTAGAGGGGGTCGCCAACAATGGGATGTTCGATGGCGTTGAGGTGCGCGCGAATTTGATGCGTGCGCCCGGTGTGAATCTGAAGATCCAGGTAGGCAAGATGTGTAAATTGTTCCAACACATTATAATCAGTTCGCGCCTCTTTGCCCAGCTCTGACCCTTCGGGGTGTGCAGCCATGCGGCCTTTTGATTTGGAGCGTGAGATGTTGAGAGTGATCTCGCCGTGTGGTTGTTCCATAACACCGTGCACGAGCGCTCGATATTTTTTGGTAATGGTGCGGGACTTGAAGAGATTTTTGTAGTAGTCAAAGGCCGCTTGCGTTTTTGTCACGAGCAAGATCCCTGAGACGCTCTTATCAAGACGATGCACAATACCCGGGCGGAGCGGATTATCACCGACTCCTTTCATATCTGGATAGCGAGCGATCAGTCCGTTGGCGATGGTTGCCGGCTCCATCTGCTCGGTCGGGTGCACGAGAATACCGGCGGCTTTGTTAATGATGAGGTAGTTATCGTCTTCGTAGAGCACGTCAAAGGTCACCTTGGGATTTGGCTCAAATACTTTAACGGTCGCGCGCTCTGCGTAGTCGTCTTCATCAACGCGAATAACATCGCCTCCTTTGAGAAAATGATGTGGAGTGGTTGGTGTGTCATTGACGGTAACTTTCCCGTCTTTGATCATACGTTGAATCTGACTGCGTGATACCTCCAACTGTGAGGTCAGATATGCATCGAGTCGTTCTTTGGTTGTGTTGGTGAAGGTAAATTTCATGATGGTGGTATTGTATAGGTAATGTTTGGCATTGACAAGTGAATGTCGTATAATGAATTTTATGAAAAATAACACGAGTATGGGTAATGTAAGGGTGTTTCTTGACCTCGAGTATTGTTATCCGGGTATGACCAAAGAAAAAGGGCGTCCCAGCGACAAAGAGTTACGCCAAGTAGTTCAGATAGCCGCCATTCTTTGTGATAATGAAACGGGGCAGGAATTAGCATCTTTTGATCAATTGGTATTCCCTGCATATGAGCAAGAATTACCTGATTTTTTTGTTGAATTGACGGGTATTACACAAGAACAAGTTCGTCGTGATGCGATCGAATTCCCTGAAGCATTGAAAGCGCTTATGGGGTTTGTGCAGAGTAATCCTATCTGGACATTTTTTGGAGATTGGGGTGTTTTGAGGCAAAATTGTGGTTACTTTAACATAGAATTTCCTTTTGAGAACAATCCTTTTATCAAGGTTAAGGAATTACTTCCTCAGTGGGGTATTGATCCCCAGGCTTATTCAAGTGGGACGCTGCATCAAGCAGCAGGGATGGATATGGAAGGACAGGTGCATAATGCGCTCCATGATGTTCGCAGCATGGCCTCGGCCGTGCATTATTTTGAAAAGCTTCATTAAATGTATTTTCGCGCAGCAAAGAGTGTTTGTCGAAGATGGGAGTTGTAAACATTACTATTCGGTGAAAGCTCTTTTTCCTTTGAAACTTCTTCGTGTATAAGGCGCTCGAACTTTTTAATGAGTTGAGTAGTAGTTCCCGTTGAGTCATAGTAGGCGTTAAATGACGGAGATATAAGGTTATGATAGAGCCCAGGATAAAGTTTCCCGTCTTTTACGTCAAAGCCCGGCAACTCCGTGATTATTCCGGCATCAACCTCTTTTTGTTCTGGGACAGTATACTCGCTCGTGCTTCCGTCAAAGCCATATTGCACACAAACCTCTCTTTCAAAAGGCGATTGTTTGTAATCTTTGACGACATTCACAACATCGCTCCCTGATTTTAAACTTCTTTCTAAGTCGGAGTTAATTAAGTGATCAAGTTTTTCTAAGGGAAAAAAATGAGCACTCATCAGAAAGTCATATCCCTCGCACCTTAGTTTTTGACTGAACACGTCAGCTACATTGGCCTCGTAAAGGTCATTGAAAATTGGGACTCGGGCAACCAGTTGTTTTTTATCAGCATCATTGAAAACCGAACTTTCCAAAAAAGAAAGCCAAGCATCCTCGTCTAAGGGGGTTTGCTTTAAGACGAAAATAACGTCAATATCTGAGCTACCTGTTTTGTCGAGATTTTTTCTGATATTGAAGAATGGGCCATAGCTCATTGATCCACCAATAATTATCGACTCAACGTGATCTTTAAAAATCTCGGGTAATTTTTCAAGAACCGTAAACCTTTCAAGAGTACCCTCAATGCTTTCCAGGAATGAGGGATGTCTTTTTCCCGACTGAACATCTCCAGACACAACCATCCATAAGGGTAGGGGCTGTATTAATTTTAATGCTTCTATCAGAGCATGAGCAAATTCTTGAGTGGTCATTCCGTCGAGTCTCGATTTTTCAAAGGCTAACTCTAGTATTTGAGCGCTATAACTTTTCAAAACAATTTCATAAAAGACGTCCCTGTAAGGAAGAGAGAATTGGTTGATGATTACTTTAAGTGTTTCTTGCCAGTTGGCAGAAGTTAATTCTTCTTTCGAGTTAACAAAAAACAAACTAAGTTCATGTGCTTTTTTCATTTGCTCTTCAAATTCCTCTAGTTGGTAGAATTGTGAGATCCCGGTCGAATCCTTTGCCTTTTGAAAAGCCTCAAGATCTTTTAAGGTTTTAATGTGAGAAACCCCTCTTGAAAGGCGCAAGAAATCAGCATCATTTATATATTGACGAGAATAAGCCTCATAAAGCTCAGCCTGAGCATTTTCTGTGAGTTGCGAAAGAAGTTCTTGGTCAGACTCCTTTCTCCACTCAGAAAATCCAGTTTTCTTCATAAGAGATGGTTTGGTGATTATGAAACGCCTTTAAATTTTTTGAGCAATGCCTGCTGGCGCTCGCGCTCTTCTCGTTCCAGATCCGGGCCTAATGCCTGTAACTCGTCGTCTGAGAGTTTGTGCAGTTCTTGTACGCGCTGGCGCAAATAGTCATTGGCATTTTTGCTGGGATCTTCCAATACTTCCGCGAGGAGCGCTTGTTTGAGATATTTGAGGCGGATGGATGGACCAATCTGGAGAAGCTCCATCATCTCATCACCATCAATGGCGAGCATGTTCACTGAGATAGGGTCGGTTTGCAGGATGGTAATGCGTCGTTCCAGCTCTTGGAGTTTGAATGGCTTTGCCTTTGGTCGGCCCATACCTTTGCGGTCGGCCATGCGGAGTCGAATGAGGTCATTGATGTGCTCAGGGCCAACTTTTGCAATGAGGCGGCGAACACCCGCGTCGCTGACTTCGCCCATGTTGTAGTAAAACATGTGGTTGCGTACCAGGTGGGAGACTTTTTGGACGGTTGCTTTGGGGTATTTCAAGCGATTGAGTGCTTCGCGCGCCATCGCTTCGCCGACGTATTCGTGTTGGTAGTAGGTATCAACGCCATTGATGATCTGCTTGGTGCGCTTTTTGCCGCAGTCATGAAAAAGCGCCGCGAGTACGATGTCTAATGAGTAGCCTTTTGAGGAAGCGAACTGAGCCGCTTTGACTAAGTGCGTGTACACCGTGTAGATGTGCGCCTTGCCCTGCTCGACGCCGATATTTTCCGCGATTTCGGGAAGGATGTGGTGCACAAGGCCAGTCTGTTCGAGATATGTAAATCCGTGCTCAACATTGCCAGAGAGTAAGATCTTGTTGAGTTCTTGTTGCGTGCGTTCAACAGGTGTTTTGAGAATATGCTGTGCGTGTGTCGTGAGCGCCGCAAGCGTATCCGGTTCAATGGTGAAATCAAGTTGCGCGGCAAAGCGTACGGCACGCGTCATGCGCGTGTAGTCTTCGCCAAAGCGCGTTGCCGCATCACCTACGGCGCGGATAAGGCGACGTTCCAAGTCACCTTGCCCATCAAACGGGTCGATCAGTTCGCCCGTTGCTACGTTGAAGGCCATAGCGTTGATCGTGAAATCGCGGCGCTCCAAGTCGCGCTCAATCGGTAAAGTGGGATCAGCAGTCACGTCAAAGTCATGGTACCCACCTGTATTAAATGAGGTTTCAGTGCGGGGGAGTGCGATCTCAATACCGGCGATGTCACTTCCTTTGGGCACGAAGATAAAAACGCCAAACGATTTACCGACAACATTTACTTCACCGTGCTTACTTAAAAATAATTGGAGCGCTTCGGCATTCATGCCACGCACGACAAAGTCATAGTCATGACACTCGCGTTCCAGGAGTGTGTCGCGGACTTTACCGCCAACCACGAATACTTCAACGCCTTCTTTGAGCAACTCAAAAACCCACGCATAGTGAGGATGCGCTTGTAATTCTGCTGTAATGGTAGTGAGTTTTTGGTTCATTGCTGATAGTATAACACGATGTTTAGATGATGAGCATGCCGTCGCCCAGTGAGAAAAACTTCCATTCATGTTCGATAGCATACGTGTATGCATCGGTAATCCGTTGCTGTCCTGCAAGCGCCATGACGAGCGCGAGCAGTGATGAGCGTGGTGTGTGGAAATTAGTTACCAACCCGTTGATGACGCGAAAGGTGTAGCCCGGATAGATGAAGATCGAAGTTTCGCCGGCGACATCGCGTGTCGGCTGGGCAATATGGTCAGCGACACTCTCCAGTACGCGACAGCTCGTGGTGCCCACCGCGATAATGCGGCGACCATCACGTTGTGCTGCATGGAGTCGTTCGAGGGTTGCACGCGAAACTTCGTAATATTCCGAGTGAATCGGGTGATCTTCGACGCGTTCAGTCGTGATGGGCTGAAAGGTTCCCAGGCCCACGTGCAGAGTTACGTACTCTACCTGAATACCCTGCTTCTGTAAAGCATCAAAGACGCGGGGCGTGAAGTGGAGTCCAGCGGTGGGAGCGGCGGCAGAGCCGACTTTTGTGGGGTCGGCAAAAATATTTTGATACTCGTCATTGGGCACCATGCGTTTGATGTAGGGAGGTGTAGGTATATGACCGATCTGCATAATCGTGCGCATGAGGTCTTCGCCCGATTGGTTGAAGTGTAGGGTAAAGGTGTCGTTATCTTGTGTCTCGACAAAGCAGGAGAGGTCGTTGTCAAAGAAAATTTGTGTACTCACTAGCTTGTGCCCACCGCGTACGAGCGCTTGCCAGTGGTCGGTATTGACCGCCTTGAGGAGTAAGATCTCAACTTTACCGCCGGTTGGCTTGGCGCCGATGAGACGTGCGGGCAAGACTTTGGAATTATTAAAGACTAATACATCGCCTGGCTGGAGGAAGTCAGCGATCTGCGTGAAGGTGCTGGGTTGGAGCTCGTCGCGTGTGCGATCAAGCACCATCAAGCGGGCAGCATCCGCAGGACGCGCCGGTTCTTGAGCGATCAGCTCTTCGGGGAGATTGAAATCGAGTTCGTTGAGATTCATATATATAGAGGTAGTATACGTGATACGGGAGATATGAAAAACCCCGCCACACAGAACAGCGTGGAGGGGCGCGATACGGTGCCGTGGGTACGGCTAGATGAACATGCTGACGCGACCGGGCGCCTGCTTGGCAAAGCGGGCGACGCGGCCGTCGAGTTGGCACATGGCGCGCGAGCGCGTCTCGTGCTTGGACTGGAATGCCGTTGCGTAGACGATGAAGCCTTTGCGGATGATGTGCTTTCCGTCGTTGAGCGTCAGGCGCTTATCCACGGCGACCGTGGTGGTTGCCCCGGTTACCTTATCTCGAGAGATATAGATATTTTGGGGCATGCGAAAGGGCAGTTGCTGCTTCATGACATTTCCTGGGGTTTGGGTTACAGCCCGTGGAGTGTGCCATATTTGGGAGAAAAGTCAACCCCGTACCAGAGCTCCGCGCTAGGCGCGGAGCACGGTACGGGGCGCAGCCCTTCCCAGAGCCTTTTCAAACACACTATTGAAGAATTGGGGCAAAGATACTCCGTCATTCTGAGCGCCTGCCTGCCGGCAGGCAGGCTTTGCGCGAGGAAACTCCGGAGTATCTTGCAGACTCTTCAAAGCCGAAGTTCCCTCGGCCAAAAGGCCTCAGGATGACGGCTTTGGCAGTAATAATTTCCCGTCATCCAGAGTGCTGTGCACGAAGGATCTGGGAAGTTGAGCGTATTTATTTCTTCTTAAACCACTTTGCCGCTTCCGGATTGCGATGCGGGCAGCCTGGCCAGCAGCAGGGTCTGCGTTTGCCTTTGCGCAGATCTTCCTGAAGGCGTCGTACGTGATCTGCTCGGGTCTCTGCTTTTTTCACCATCGTAACCCAACAGATCCACTCGTTGCGGGCGAGTGGTGTGAGGTCGTTCCATTTTTTTAACACATCAGGGTTGGCAGTCAGCAGTTTTTTGAGATCAGTCGGAATGCGATGCACAACGCCGGTGGCCATTTTTGGATTAGTCATGAAGTGATTGAGTAATTGCCTGTTCTAATTTTTTTGGTTCGTCCGTGCCTATGCGATAGAGCTTTCCGTTTTTCAGTTTAATTTCAACAGCGTTAAAACCCGACACATTATATATCCACATCGTGGGCCACAGCCATAATCTGATACCCCAACCATAATACCAAGGATTCTTGACTGCTACGGCTGAGACAATGTCAGCGAGGGCAAACTTTTTCTTAAAGATGCCATATCCAAACTTGATGCGCAGATACTGATCATCAATTGATACGTGCAGAGAGGAAAAAGAAAGAAGGACAAAGAGGATGAGCCCCATTATGGCAGTAATGGCAAAATTTGCCCCTGAGTCATATGAAGGAGTCTCAGCCCGTACCGTCATTTGAATCCATGTAAAAAGCGCCAGCACGCCAAGCGTGACGGATAGCATGAGATAGCCAATTTGTGTATGTTTGTAGTGCATGGGAGGTAACTGATCTTATAGTAAATCATTTTCACGATATCAAAACACCCGCGCAATCACAAGGGTGTGTTGGTGAGTGATTATGAAAGGTGCGGTTGAATGAGATCTCGGATACGAGCAACGAGTTCGTGAGCGGCGTCTTGATGCGACCAGAGGGGAACGCTCCCCCAGGTTATATCTATCCATTCCTGCCCATTGAATATTCTCGGTGATTGATAGCGAGGGATGCCATGCAAATGTAGCTGATGTACGACGTTCCCCATCTGCCAATAATTAAATCGATCGGGCTTGCAAGAATCGATATCCAGGAGAGCTGTTTCAATTTCTTTCATGACATCTTTGAGTTCGTCAATCTCTGCCGTTTGAAGATCTGATATTTTTTCAACCGGACGTTTGCAGAAAATAATATAACTACCAAGCGTGTGTTGCCGGTAACTGACTTCAAGGATCCAGTGCGTGTATTCTTTGAGAAATCCTTCGGGATATTTATTATTCGGATCCCAGAATCGATCGGGCATAGTTGCTTATACGTTTGTTGATTGAGTTTAACCTGCTTGCAGTGATGCCCAGGTAATGACGCAGAGCACGACGAAGAATGCGATAACTTTTTTGCGACTGATGCGTTCTCGTAATACTAAGGCTGACGCTCCGTAGACGAGAAGGGGTTGAAGCGAGAAGATGAGGGTTGTAAAAATAACTCCAAGATATTGGTAGCCAAAAGAAAGTGATACCCAGGCGACAGAGGTGAGGAGATTTGTAACGAGGAGGAGGCCGAGTGCTTTGTGAGAAGCGAATGATTGCGTGAGTGCTGCTTTGAACAGAGGTGTGAGTATGAGTGCGACGCCGGCATTTTTCAGTAGTTCTATGGTAATCGGATCAAATGTTTGCAAGAGCACTTTCACGATGGGAGGAATTGTTGACGAGAAGGTGAGCGCCCAAAGCGCAAACCAAAGCGTTTCTTTGCGAATGACAAACTGGTTTTTTTCCCAATGACTCCAGATAACAACGCTCAAGCTGAGGAGCGCGGCAAATAATATAAGCGGATTACGTTCATCGACGAAGAGGAGTGCACTGATGAAGATGATGGGGATATTTCGTATTAGATCCAACATCTTGAGTTCAACTAACAAGTCGTGCTGCAGTGCCTGGTAAAACAAAAGATTGTTGATAATTGTGATAACAATAAGCACGATAAGGAGGGCGATAACATTAAGCGTGAAGAGTTCGATGCCGAGCTGAGGTTTGAAGATAAGAAAAATAATCCCGGTAAAGAGTGTCACGAGCGGGAAGCTGATACTGGTGTATGCTTTAAAGTCCATGCCTTTGAGAGAAAGGATGACTTTATCAAGCGTCATAGACGTTGCTTGGAAGAGAGCCGCAATGAGAGGAAAGAGTATATGCATAGGTGAATCTAGTGAGTACATGATAACAAAATACCCCTCCCGGTAATAGAGGGGTATTGAGGTTCGGGTTGGAGGTGAAGGCCCACCCCCCAACTCTTCATGGGGATATTTTATTTATTGGTGCTCCCTAGGGCGTTGTAAATCCCCACAATTATTATAATTGACACATATGTAATTATTGCCGCTTCAATCATACCCGTGATTGTTCCTATAACTGTTGGAGTATAAAACATGTGCCATTGTTGCATCATATCGACCGCTCCTTTATAAATACCCAGAGCATTAGCAATGCTTAAAAGGAACATGCCGAGAGAGGAAAAGAGTGCACCGGTTAAAGCTATTTTTTGTGTATTGAATTTCATAGAGTATGGAGTGAGATGTTAAATTTAGCGTAAAGGACGTTTAAAGTTAAAGTTCCCCTCAATTCTTGTGAATTTATCGTTGCGACATTCGTAGACCAAAGGTTTGGCGGTAGGAAGATCGATAAAAGGGATTTGATCATCTTCAATTTTTTCCAAAAATTTGATTATCGCTCGTAAGGTGTTTCCATGAGCTACAACAAGCACGGTTTCTCCGTTTTTGACTCGCGGGTGTATTTCTTTTTCAAAATATGGGATGGTTCTTAAGTAAACATCTTTCAAGCTTTCTCCTTTGGGCGGTTTATCTTCAAATCCACGCCGCCACCTGAAAACCTGATCGGCTCCATAGCGTTTAACCGCTTTATCTTTTTTCAACCCCTGTAATTCGCCGTAAGCCCTTTCATTTAGTTTTTCCGAGGTGATAAGCGGAAAAGTATTATTTAATACACTCGAAAATTCACTCACGTGGTGGTATCTTGTGCCTCTTTTGTGCTGGAAGATCCCCGTTTTGGATTGCTTGGCAAGTATTATCAGCAATGTTTCTCTGGCGCGTGCCAATTTTGACGTGAAAGCCGCATCATAAAAAAATCGTTCACAATGTCTCGAGCATTGGTTAGCCTCACGAATGCCGTTGCTACTAAGAGGCACGTCAATCCAGCCCGTAAACAAATCCATTACGTTCCATCTTGATTCCCCATGTCTAACCAAAACCAATTCCCCATGCTTTGTCATAATTTAAATGGATTTATTAAACTGGATCACACCTATTTTTTTATTGATGTATTTCCACAAGGCGGCAATACTCAAGACGAGTAGAATAATTACTAGAATATAGGTAATCCATGCAAAAAGCATTATGCCCCCTCCGCTACCGCCCATCATGTAGTTGTAGCCCATCATAGTTTTTTTGATTAATTCAGTTATAAATTCGACTTTTATTATTTCAGAGCTTTGCTTTTTAAAAGTATAGCATTAATTGCAACAATAACGGTACTTAAAGACATAAATACTGCCGCCAGTGCCGGCTGGAGTATAATGCCTTTGAAGGCCAGTGCTCCGGCCGCAAGTGGTAGCGCGATGATATTATATCCGCTTGCCCAGAAAATATTTTGGATCATTTTTGAATAGGTCATTTTAGACAGCCTGATTATTTTCTGGATATCACGAGGATCGTTTCTGACCAATATAATTCCCGCTGATTCAATAGCGACATTTGTACCTCCTCCAATCGCGATACCAAGATCGGCCTGCGTCAAAGCAGGAGCATCATTAATGCCATCTCCGACCATGGCAACTTTTAAATTGCGACTTTGTAACTCCTTAACTTTTTCTGATTTCTGATGAGGTAATACTCTCGCAAAATATTCGTCAATGCCAAGTTCTTTACTAACCCACTTTGCTACATCCTCAGAATCACCGGTAATCATCGTTGTTCTTATCCCCAGATCTTTAAGAGAACGGATTGCTTCACGGGACTCCTCTCTAATAATATCGGCAAGGGCCATTGCGCCCAAAAGAACTTGATCTTTGACAACAAAAATAATCGTCTGCCCCTTTTTGCCTGCATCCTGAATCTGTTCAGAAAGGTCTGTTGGAATTGTAATCCCGATGCTTTCCAAAAGAGCGGGACCTCCAACCATTACCTCCTTTTCTTCAATAAACGCTTTTACGCCCTTACCCTTCAGTGCTTGAAACTTCTTAGGTTCTTTTAAAGCGAGATTTTGGTCTTTGGCTTTTGTAACAACCGCTTTTGCGATTGGATGTTCAGATAGGGAATCAAGAGAAGCGGCTAACGTCAAAACTTCATCTTCGGCGTGATCTTTAATATTCCAGATTTTGATAACGCCAAACTCGCCCTTGGTAAGCGTTCCCGTTTTATCAAAAAGCACTGTATCAATCGTACGAGCCACCTCTAGAGCAATCCTTTGTTTTACGAGAAAACCATTTTTAGCTGCCTTGGTCGTGGAAATAGAAGCCACCAACGGAACGGCAAGTCCTAAGGCATGCGGACATGCAATCACAAGAACCGCCACAAGACGAGCTACGGCAAAGCTAACTGCTGCACCTGCAACAAGCCATGCAATCACCGTAACAAGACCACCTGAAATAGCAATAACAGTCAAGTAGAAAGCGGCTCTGTCTGAGAGAATTTGAAGCCGTGATTTTGATGCTTGTGCTTCGGCGACCAAACGCATAACTCCGGCAAGAAACGTTTTTTCTCCAATGTTTGCGACACTAATCTTGAGCGCCCCGTTGCCATTTATTGTACCCGCGATAACAGCATCATCAGTTTTTTTTGGGACAGGCCTTGACTCTCCTGTAACCATTGATTCATTCACATTTGATTCACCATCTATAATTTTTCCATCCGCTGGAATTTTTGTTCCTGGTCGTACGAGCACCATATCGCTCTCACGAAGTTCAGAAAGAGGAATGGTTTCCGTTTTGCCGTTGCGAATAATTTCTGCAGTATCAGGGAGTAATTTTGATAATTCCTTCAGTGCGCCTTGTGCTCCGCTTATTGCACGCATTTCGAGCCAATGGCCAAGCAGCATAATAGTAATAAGTGTTGTAAGTTCCCAAAATAAAGCTTCCTCACTGGCAAAAACCGCATATATACTCCAAAGATAAGCTGCCGAAATGGCAATGCCGATAAGCGTCATCATTCCGGGAAGGCGTGCCTTGATTTCTCGTCCCGCACCAATGAGAAAGACCCAGCCTCCATAAAAAAATACGATCGAACCAAATGCTAAAGGCATATACGTCGATCCGGGAAACTGTGGCGGAGACCATTTAAAGATTTTTTCAATAACATCAGCATACAAAACAACGGGAATCGTAAGTATAAAGCTAATCCAAAATTTTCTGAAAAACATTGCGGTGCTGTGCCCTGCGTGTTTACCTGCGGCATGATCGTCATGGGATGATTTTTTTTGATCGTGCGTGGAATGATCCATTTTCATTTCTCCTTTTATGGGGATAAGATTCATTCCGCATTCAGGACATATACCTGGTGTATTCCGTCGCACTTCCGGGTGCATGGGGCAGGTATAAAATTTTTGAGTACTATTTTTCATAGGCTTCTGTTGTTTAGTTATTGTTATTGTATCTCATTCCCCCTTATAAATAAATCGTTTTCGGAGCGATAGCGGATGATCCAAATTTTTCCCCAAAAAAAAAAAAAAAAAAAAATTTGAAAATTTTTTAAAACAATTGGGCGCCTGCCCGCCGTAGCTTTAGCGGAGGAGGGGTAGCCCAGAAAAGAAAAGGTATATTTCAGCTAACTAGCAGATATACGCAATGTTTTCATATATCCACCTAAAACAG
>CAYRMM010000013.1:0-11204 GCA_964425425.1 uncultured Gammaproteobacteria bacterium
CTAGTAAGGGGGAGGACAGTCACGTCGCTCGCGAGCGACGTGACAAGGTGGGGGTGTTAGTGTGTCATGACACCCTCACCCACCACGCTCAGCGTGGTGACCTCTCCCTTTTTAGGGAGAGGTGACTCTTACTTAATCTTCAGTCCTATTATCCTATCGCCCTAAAGCCCTACGATCTGAAAACTTCTTACAACTTCTAGCCTCCTCCTTGACGCTCTTGGAAAACATGCTAGGATGGGGTGAACCTGTTCTTTGGAGACATCTATGAACCGTGATCATGTGATTCAACTCCTCATCTTGGGGTTGTCGGCGGCAGCTATTACCTTTATTTCATTTGGCATCCCATGGGGATTTGCCGTGGGACTGGCGTCGCAGCCATTGTGGATCTACGAAACAGTACGTAAGCGGCAGTGGGGCATGGCGCTCTTGTCAGTCTACTACATCATCCCCTGGAGCGTGGGTATCTACAAACAGCTCATACCGCTCTATTTCCCGTGATGAGGTTGAGTGCGATATTCTTAATACAAATGAGATATCGAAAAGGCACAAACTCCCCGTCATTCAGAGGCCTGTGGCCGAAGAATCTGGGGAGTTGTACTCATCAAAGCCAGATCCTTCGCACAAAGTGCTCTGGATGACGGCTTTGATTGTTGCTTTGATGTTAAGGCCCATTTGATATGAGATGCGGGGTTGAGTTGACCAAAGATTTTCTCATTGCTACAGTAGTACAAGGGTTGTGTCCGTAAGGAGGAACGAGCCCATGGACATTTTTTTCTGGATTATCGGTGCTATCGGTGTGCTTGCGGCAGGCGCGTTTGCCTACTGCAAGATCGGCGTGTACCTCATTTGTACGGTAGTGGAAAAAAGCTGCCGTTAACAGTGTACCTGAAAGGAGAACGACGATGCATGATGGAGATCAATCACGCTTTACGCGCCGACACGGTGTCGGCATTTTCTGCGGGGCGGCATTGGGCATCCTGATGCTCAACCTGCTCCAGGCCTTCGGCTTGCTGAATATCTGGACTGCGATCGTGGTGGTCATCGTGGCCATCGAGCAAGCTTGCTTCATCGGAGCACCGACTTTCACCAAGAAGGTGCATCGTGAGGTGGCCGCTTGGCTCCTCACACCACAGCGCCCGTACCAGGCGTACATCGGTCTGGTGGGGGCATTGATGCTCGCAAGCTCCCTCATGGGGCTGAATATCGTGGCTGGAGATACTCCTGGACTATTTGATGCCATGATTCTGCAAACTGACGCCACGCATGATCAGCTGTTCGTGATGCGTATCATCGGCATGGTCTTTGCCTGTATCGCAATGGTACTCACGTACGCACTGTCTCTTCATGAGCTGAAGAGCGGCACGCTGAAAGTTTTGATCACAGCGTTGATGATTCTGACGCTGAGCCTCATCTTTTCGGGGATAGGGTTTGTGTGCGTTTGGGCTTTGGCTATCCTCATGGTCATCGTAACGCCGATCTTCGTCATGGCGTGGGGTGTGTACCTGTTGCTCGTTACACTGAGGTTAGCGGGTTCACAAGAAACAGCGAGCATCGCTGTGGGGACACTTTTTGGTGTCGGTATCGGCGCATTGCTGGGCTGGACTGACATGCACCCGCTGCTTACTGCCCAAAACATGGCAATCGGGGCGTCGGCAGGTTGTACTTTTGGCTGGGTATATAGCAGGTTTGGCGGTTGGATTTCTTCCACGTCGCCTTTCCGCAAGACCGAAAGCTTCATGAAGACCTATTTCATTCCCGAGCACCTTCACTGACATTCTTGTTCTTATTCCTCCGGTACGCACGTCGTGCCGGGGGATTTCTATTGACAAAACGGACGAGTATAGATACGCTAAAGGTAGTTGGTAGTGCCGGCTGCCAATAGCCAATGAACCATCCATCATGCGAAAGGAGGTAGGAGGTGTTGATTGGTGTTTACCCGGCGCGGTGTCTGAGGCGTTTGATTGGAAATCCCATGCAAGGAGGTTCTCGTCATGGGAATTAAGAACAAGGTTACTTCGGATCATTCGCTGCCCGAAAATGTCCGTTCCTTTGCCGAACAGGTCCCCTACAGAACGGGTGATCACATCGTCAAAGGATCTGACGGCCAGCTGTATCAGGTTCAGACCCCTGATCCTGGAGTTGCTGACATGATCTTTGGTGCTGATTACGTCAACGTCAAGCTTATTGATAAGAAGTAACACGTCCTTTTCCTTGAGTTCTTTGATCTTCTTCTTGTGTACTAACGCGAAATCCTCTTAGAAGGATTCGCTACTTCATTGCCGTCTTCAAGACGTGTATTACTCATCGAAAAGGTGCCCCGAGGCATCTTTTTTCTTTTTCTCCTTTTATCTTTTTTCTATTTTTCCTTTCACCCTATACACACCCCTCCTATGTCAGTATGCTATGATAGAGATGAACCGGGTGACACAGACGTATTGATATACTACTATGCAACGAATTGCCCTTATTTTTATTATTGCCTTATGCACCAATGCGATCTGGGAGAATCTGCATGCCTTTTTGTACATACACTACAAGGGGGGTGAAATAACGCAGTTTATCTTACTTCGTGCGGCGGTGTGGGATGCGGTGATGATTAGTTTGTTGGCATTACCCTTTTTGTATATTCACTATTTCCGCAAGCGGTCGTGGCTGATCATCGTGTTTGGTGTAGTAGTGGCAGTGACATTGGAGTGGTATGCGTTGGGTACCGGTCGTTGGGCGTATACTGAGCTGATGCCGGTCATCCCTCTCCTGGGAACGGGACTGACGCCAACGATTCAGCTCGGGTTGTTGGGGTATGGAGCATTGAAGATGTGTGGGAGCGAGAGGGAGTTTTTGGGATTGGAGGAAAGGTGGTAAAATAAATCAATGGATAATATCTTCGGAGAGATACTTATAGGTTTGATAGAAGCATTGTTTTCGATGTGGGAGCTTTGGTTGCTGCTGGGTGCTTTTTATGGAGTACTGCTTTTTATTAAATACTCAAAGATTCAGTTAGATAAGGACATTCAGGGTGATCGATTTGCGAAAGGGGCGAAGTGGCGCAATGACCGCGATGTGCTTTACTGGTTACGCGGCATGACGCCATCAGAGTTTGAAGAGTATATTGCTGATCTTTTTTCGCGTTTGGGATATAGCACCAAAAAAGTTGGGGGGAGAAGTGATGGTGGTATTGATGTCATTGCTACCAAAGACGGGGTCAAGCATTACATTCAGTGTAAAAAGTTCATTACCTCAAAAGTGGGGGTTGGCGATGTTCGCAATTTTTATGGTGCGCTTGCAGACCATCTTGCCGATGGGAAGGGGTATTTTATCACGACCAATGTCTTCACGCTGGAGGCGGAGAAGTTTGCGGAAGATAAGCCGATTGAGTTGATTGACGGGCAGGCGTTAGTACGGTTAATTCGGAGCGTGGAGAAACACAACAAAAATTTCACCATACCTAAGCGTGCGCCTTTGATCTGTCCTGAATGTGGAGGCACACTCGTGGTACGTAAGGGTAAACGTGGGGAGTTTTACGGTTGTTCAAATTTCCCCAAGTGTCGGTATACCAAGGAGAAATAAAGGATATTGAAAAACATGATCGAAAACAACATTTCACATTTCAAGCTTGATGCCACCAACTCGAAAGAAGGGGTGGCGAAGTTGTGGCGCACTATGCGAGAAACATTTGGCGAGCCGGGAGTTGATTGGATACTCGTAGAGCGAGGTATGTCCGCCAAAGAGGGGAAGGTTTTTGATGTGGTGAATATTGAACTCAAAAATGGCGACCTCAAAACGGCGATGTTTGATATTACGGAATATTGGGGGTTGTGAGGATTAAATGAGACAACAAAAAAGCCCCCGTGAAGGGACTTTTTTTATTATTGAGAGAATGTAGTTACTCCGGCGGGGATCTTTTGCAGGTCTTGATTTTTGATGCCAAGCCCCAGAAATCTCATGATTTCATAGGCCGCAGATCCGTCTTTCAAATAAATCGCCCTACATTTAGTTGGGTCAACGTACCACGCTTCACCATTTTGCTGAACTTGCAGTAAAATTTCACCACGAAGTCTTTTTGCAAGCGGATTGGAGTCGCATGCGGAGGCAGATTCTTTCATTTCAGAAGTAGTGCTGACTTTTGGAATGGTGTTGAGATTATCGTCGGAAATACCTAAGCTGAAAAAGCGCATCATCTGATAGGCAATATCGCCATTTTTCATATAATATTTCATGGAATCCTTAGATCGCACATACCATGCCTCACCATTATCCTCAACTTGCAGTAAGATACTACCATGAAGACGCTCTGCTAAGCTCTTGCTAAAGATCTTTGAGTTCTTTTCATATGTTTGAATAGGATTCTTTTGTTCATCGTGAAAGTGATATTCGCCTATTTGCATGCCAAAGGCCTCGCAGTCCGTCCAGCAATGGTGACCGCCCGCAGCATCAGTACCTCCTGAGTGAGCGAGACTCAGAGCCGGTAGCAATAAGCCGAGGGCAAGGGCGAAAATGAGTTTTTTCATAAGGTTGAGGGAAGATTATTATGCCTATAAAGTATAACATACTTGCGGTGTGTCAGTGGGAGGGGCGCCTATAAAGGGGGTTTTGCGGTTGGGGGAAAGGTGGTAGAATGGGAGAACAATAAGAAAGGTGAAGATAATAATTTTTATGGAAGATTATCCAAGAGTAATCCATGAGAAGAGAGAGGAAATTGTTTATAGAGATTATAAGTGTATTCTTTTAGTAAAGGAGTATGATAGCCCACCTTTAAGATTTTCAGGTGAGATTGTTGAGATATTTCACAAAGAAGATAGGTTAGTATTAAAGATTGCTGACACAGTTGCGCTTCCGGGTGATTCAGAAGAGTCTGTCATTGAGAGTTGTCGAGAAAATTTTTTTATATGGTTAAGTAGGAATACCGAAGAAGATGTTTTTTTTGAAAAGCGGTAAATTGGGTAGATTGAAACCTCTAATATCAGACAAAGATCTCGCGCCAGAGCCCCTACGATGGGCTTTTTTGATTGGGGGAAAGGTGGTAGAATGGGAGGGTTGACAAACAGATAAAAGACCACCCTTGAATTGTGATACAATAGGGATATTGAAATAACAGCATTATGTCACTTAAACCTTATTATCAGTCGAAGAACGCTAAATTATATCTAGGGAATAGCCTAGAATTGATGAGAGAATTGCCTGCTGAAAGTGTGGACATGATTTTTGCTGATCCTCCTTATAATCTTTCAAATGGTGGCTTTACGGTGCATGCAGGTAAGCGAGTAAGTGTTGATAAAGGTGACTGGGATAAAAGCAATGGATTTGAGGATGACTATTCGTTCCACCACGCATGGCTTGCTGAATGTAAGCGATTGTTGAAACCGCAGGGAACTTTGTGGGTAAGTGGAACATACCACTCTATTTTTCAATGTGGGCATGCATTGCAATCTTTGAATTACCATATTTTAAATGATATCGCTTGGTTCAAGCCTAATGCTTCTCCGAATTTGAGCTGCCGATTTTTTACAGCAAGTCACGAGACGCTTATTTGGGCGCGCAAAGACAAAAAGGCAAAACATACGTTCAATTATAAGGCGATGAAGGAGGGCGATTGGGAGGAGGATCAGTTTAAGAAGCCGGGGAAGCAGATGAGATCCGTGTGGTCTTTGACGACTCCGCGTCCGGAAGAAAAGAAGCACGGCAAGCATCCTACGCAAAAGCCACTGAGCCTTTTAACAAGAATCGTGTTAGCTTCAACCAATGAAGGTGATTTAGTCTTAGATCCATTTTCCGGGAGTGCAACGACTGGAGTTGCTGCTGTGAAGTTGGGAAGAAAATACATCGGGCTTGATATGGATAAGAAATATTTAGATTTGTCGGTCAAGAGATTTGAGGATTTTTCAAAAAATCCTCAACCTACATTAAGGCGAAAATTGGTTAAATTTTAGAGTATGGCAAAATCCAAGAAAAAACAAAGTTGGAAAGAAGAGGCGTGGGAGATTTTCTTAACTAAATTCTGGGACAACCGGACTGAGGATTTGGTTGTTTATAGCAAACAAGATCTCTTCCCTATACTTTCGAAATATAAAGAATCCGGTCGTGGTGAGATCCGGATTTTTCATTACGAACATGAAAAGCTTAATGCTGTAAAGAGTAGAAATGTCATGAAAATTCCTATCTCAAGAACGGAATGGGGGTTAGTAGAGAGACCACGTCCATTACATTTCGTAGAACCAGAGGATGGTAAGGAAGTATCTGACGCAACTCTCACGGAAGGCATGAGAAAGGCTATCGAAGCATCTCGGTATTCATCGGCTAATCCTGGAGAAACGACGTTGCTTGCTATAGCGAAACGCTTGAATATCATAGATGATTTTTATCAGTTGGGAGGTGATGGCGTTTGGTTTACTGGGGGTAGGCAGAACGCAATTGGCGCCATTATTGATGTTAATCAAACAAAGATTGATTTATCAAAGGCACAGATAGAAATTGATGGAGGCTTTGAGTGGGATGATTCAGTAGTTATTGTTGAGATGAAGAGTTCATTTAATCAAGTAGATTTTGACAATAATCAAGCGCTCATCCCCATATTAAAATGGCAGTATTTGCTTTCTAAGAAGAGAGTTTTTTCATTAGTTCTACTTGCACAAGTTTTTGAGGACAGGCTTGAATACTGGGCATTTGATTTAGTTCAAGATGAGACGAACAAGCCTTTTGGGATGCAGATATCAAGAAGCGGGAAGTATATAATTAAACTTGAAGGGGTTTGAATTTCTAGACCGTATTTAAATCTTTAGGTTTTTAATATGTTTATATCGTCGAAAGCATTTAGGACTATGTATTGGTTGATACTAGTAATTTTTTTTGGTATTATTTCCGGATTAATTTTAAATGGCGGCGCAATAAAACTAGGTGATTTTTCAGAAATTGCCATACTGTCGGTATTCTTTGTGTTAATCTGTCTTCCACTGGTCACAGAAATTGAAATTTTCGGGGTTAAGTTTAAGAAAGAAATCATTGAGATAAAAGATAATATCGAAAATTTACGCAATACCATCTTGAATCAATTAAACTATAGTCCAATTATTAATATAGGAACGCCAGTACAGGAGGTTAATAAAAGCACCGACTTGACACTCCTGGATCTTCAGAGCGTTGTTATTACATCAGACAATGTTAACTATTCGTGGTATGCTAAAAACGGATTAAGGTATATATTTCCAAGTGCGGAAGTTTTTGATTCGTGGTTTCGGCGGGGCGATCCCATTAAGGTTTATAAACTCAAAAATGAAACTATCTCTAAAATTTTCATAGGAGGGAATGTGACTATGAAGCCAGGGGCAAGAGTGCTTAGGTTTGCTCATGACAAAAATTTTTACGCCGTTGATCAGCCAAGAACCCTGAGGCAATTCGCAAACGAAGAAGTACTCGAAGGAATTTATGGGAAGGGTTGGAGATATTTAATCGCCCATTTACCAGAGTGGCAATTTGTAAATTATGATATTGGTAAACCAATCGGTACTTTACAAGATTTTGATATTAATATAACTCACAATCTAAAAACGCCCGATGATTTATTAGAGGGCTCGCTACCATCATTAGTGAGTAAGTCGTGATCTCTATTTTTATATATAAGGCGGATTAGAGAGCAAGGAATGAGATGAGGAATGAATATTTTCAAAGACTTATAGTCACTTTGAATCGTGGATTGAATCCACGAAGGTATGATTTAAAGAAGAAAGTAAAAGTTTGTGGCAATATAGATTATTATATTTTTCAATCTAAAAAAGTAAAAAATTGGACAGGGGAAAATGAATTTTATTTCATCAAGCATGACTCAAAATATGTAGGGGGCGTTTTTGACATGTATCCAAATCTGCATTGGTACATGTTTAAAAGATATAGAGGAATGGGATTAATGAAAAAAGCTCTAAGTTCTCATATTCTTCCAACAATACTAAAGAATAAAGGCTCACTTGAAATAACTATAGATGCTTCTAAAGCTGACCCAGCTTCTATTAAATTAGCTGAAGCGCTGGGATTTAAGGTGAAAAGCTTAGAAAAACATCTAGAAGGCACATCTATTGAATATGTAGAGTATAACCTTTTTCTAGACAAAAACTCTTTTAATGAGCCGCTTGGGTAGTAGAAAAATGAATTTTCGAAAGAATAACAGTTATGCAACAAATTGAAAAAATATTCACTTCAGACGCAATGCAGTTATTATTCCAATATTGGGGTGAGGATGAGATGCCAAAGGACCAGGAAGAAATTAAAGGTTGGATTAGAAATGTCGCTAATCCATATTTAAGAAAAATAAATAATTCGATCATTTTCAAAATCAAGATAGACTCAGGAATGTTAACAATAGATTGCTATGAAAAAATTTAAAAAAATCACACCATCAGAGTACAAAAAGCGACTCAATCCGAGGCAGCAAGAAATATACAATTACCAGCGAGTTTCTGCTGTTTTTGCTGAATATGGTTATCAAACTCTGTTACTTTCTGATGATTGGAATGGTGCGGATTTTATAGCGATGAAATTTGATGGCACGGAGTTTTTAAAAGTGCAGCTCAAGGGTAGATTTACAATAAGTAAAAAGTATCTTGGTAAGGATATTTATATTTGTTTTGAAGATAAAAAGACGAATTCATGGTATTTGTATCCTCATGATAAAGTCACTAACAGTAAAAGTGTTGTTAAATTTAAGAAATCAGAGTCTTGGGAGGGCAAAGGAGAGTATTATATAGGGGTATTATCGAAAGAGCTCAAAGAACTTCTTAATCCATATAAACTCTAAAATGGACGAAGAGCTTTTCGAAATAGCAAAGGATTACGATCTCTCCTACGACGAAGCGGAAGAGCTTCGTGGGCTTGCTGATGAATATGATCTTGATTTGGAAGAGGCTGCGGAATTGAAGGAGGAGTTGGAATAGGTGTTCAATAATTTTATTAACATATGCAATCAAAAAAATTGGTCATTGCAATTATAACCTCTGCCATTATCCTCTGCGTAGCCGCATGGTGGTATACACAGAACGCAGAAGATGTGGAGCAGGTGCGACCACAACCTGAGATTACACTCTCGTCATTTACTATCCCACCTGAAAAGACCAATGAGTATGTGCATTTTACCGAATGGCCACCGCACATCGAATTGACTCACGAAGCATATACCTGTGTCGAGGGCGGTGATGCGCGACAGGCGGGAGGAGTGACGTACGAAACAACGATGGGAGAATTAGATGAACAACGAACCTATTGCATTACTGAGCAGCGTGAAGGTGCCGCTGGGAGTGAGTATATAACCTATACTTATCGCACGGCATACGATGATGTCGTGATGACACTAACCATGACCATGCGTAAGGTGCAATGTCTGAACTATGATCAACCACAGCAAGACGAATGTCTCGCGGCGCAATTCTATCAAGGATCACGAATCGCCGTTGATGAAACTGTACAATATATAGCGTCTAGTCCGTTTCGAGAATAGTCCATTGAATTAAATAACAAATCATTACTATGCACTCACGCAAACTCATCATCACCATCATCGCTGTCGTGGTCATCGCCATCCTTGCCTTCTTTGCATTCAATCAATATATCTATAATGAAAAGCAAGTTGACGATACACCCACCGAGGTGAGCTGGGAGCAGGCAGTGGCGATCGTGAACAGCGGAGAGGTGGAGATGGTCTTTCAATCGCATGCGCTTGAAGTGCGCTTAACATTAGACAATGGACAGGTATTTGTGACGAGAGAACCGGAGATTGATGATATCTTTGAGGTGGTTCGGGAATGTGGGGAGAAGTGTAGCGATATTATTTTGGCGACGGAATAAGGGGGGAGGTTCATGATTAAGGTTCATAATTCAATATTAATTATGAACATTAACTTTTACCTCCATCAACCAGTTTAATAAATGAGAAAAGCCTCGACGTGGTGTCGAGGCTTTCTGATTGTGTCTCCTGTTTAGCGTTGAGTGTGTGCTGCCGCACGTAGCCGCTTGGCACGCTCATGCATGAGCGTGGTGACCCAGGCCGGGAAGGCGAGGGCGGAAGTGTACGGAAAGGTCGTGGGTGACCGGTAGCTGAATTCGGTGGCTACCTGCTCCCAAAAGGCATAGACCCAGATGACCGAAAGGCATCCCATGACCTTGGTTGCTGTGGCGAGTTTGTGATGATCAACGTTGAGCAGATGTTTCACGCACTGTCTCCTGTGTGGTAAAGGTGCTGACGGAGTGTAGCAGAAAGTAGAGGAAAGTCAAGAAGAATGTGTTACAATATCGGTAAGATTCATAACTCATACTATGAAAAAAGGGTTTAAGGGAAATATTGAGGATCTCACGGAAGAGAATTCCTCGTTTCGTCGGGTGCTGTATACAGGCCAGAATATACAGCTGGTGCTGATGTCACTTTTGCCGGGTGAAGATATTGGTATGGAAACACATGCCACGACTGATCAGTTTTTTCGCTTTGAAGAGGGGGAAGGGAAGGTGATCATTAATGAGACTGAGTATCAGGTTGCTGATGACGATGCCATTGTCGTGCCGGCGGGTTCACAGCATAACGTGATCAATACTTCAGCGACTGAACCGCTCCGCTTCTATACCGTCTACGCGCCACCGCATCACAAGGATGGTACTATCCATGTCACCAAAGCAGATGCTCAGGCGAGTGACGAGCATTTTGATGGAGCGACGACGGAAGGGTAAGGTTCATAATTAAGTATTCATGTTTAATTATGAATGATGAACCTCTACTACCATTAACCATCTACCATTAACCATAATCCAGTTCATATGAAACCATCAGAACTCAAAGAAACATTAGCGCGCAACGAGGAGGTACTGTTGCTTGATGTGCGTGAAGCGGAAGAATTTGCTGCCGGCGATGCGGTGCCCGGTTCACAGAACATGCCGATGGGCAAAGTGTTCGTAGAGGCGGGTAAAGGAAATTTGCCAAAAGACAAAAAGATCGTGACTATCTGCAAGAGCGGCACGCGCTGCGAAATTGTCGCCCGTGAACTCAAGGCAAAAGGATTTGATATTGAATATTTGGAAGGAGGTGTGCAGGGGTGGGAGGGAGCTGGTCAATAGTAGATGGTCAATAGTTAATGGATGCCACCCCCATCAACCATCGACTATACACCATTTACTAAAAAACCCCACGCTGAGCGTGGGGTTTTTTCTTCTTAGATAAATGTCAGTGCAAATCCTTT
>CAYRMM010000013.1:11214-11614 GCA_964425425.1 uncultured Gammaproteobacteria bacterium
CAAGGTTCATAATTCAATAGTAATTATGAACATTAACCTTTATCTCCATAAACCATCTACTAAAAAACCGCCGAGCTGAGCTCGACGGTTTTTTCTTCTTAGATAAAGGTCAGTGCAAATCCTTTTTTGCCGGCGCGTCCTGCGCGTCCGATACGATGCACATAGTCATCGTAGGTTTGTGGAATGGTGTAGTTAATGACATGTGTCACGCCCTTCACATCAAGTCCACGTGCCGCCACATCGGTGGCAACCAAGATCGTCACTTTGTTTGAGCGAAACGCAGCTAATGCCTTTTGGCGTTGGAACTGACTCTTGTCGCCATGGATCGAGTCTGCGGCGAAGTTTGCTTTGCGCAATGCAAGTGCGATACGTTCAGTCTCACGCTTGGTTTCGCAAAAGA
>CAYRMM010000014.1:0-6366 GCA_964425425.1 uncultured Gammaproteobacteria bacterium
TGAGTTGCTCAGTTGCCAAGAGGCGCTGCGCAAAGACGTTCTGCCACAGCTGAATGTTTTCCAGCCGCTCACGCAGACGTTCGTAGGCCGTAGCCGTGTGGCACATGAGGACGCCGATGTTGAAACGGCCGCGTGAATCCACAAACATCATGACGTAGGACAGCTGTTCACGCGCTTCACGCAACCCATCACTCGTGGCGCGGTCGATGCCACTGATAATGCGCTCAACGAGGGTATCGATCTGCTGGAGCTGCGGTTGCGGATTGGCGCGATCAAGGGCGGTGAAGGTCGCGTTGACCTCGTGCGCCATAGACTCGAGTTCCTCGAGACGCAGCATGCGCATCGCGCCATGACGCATGACGTGTTTGAGTTTGCGCTGATAGGCGATGAGGCCCTGTTCGTGCGTCACGTAGACGATGTCCGCCCGCGTGTACCGTGCGTGGGCGCGCTGGTGCGGCGTGAAGCCTTTGCCGTGGGCGTCCCAGCTGACCTCATACAGCACGCCGCTGTGGTCATAGAGCAGATAGGGATAGCGTCCTTTGGACAAGAGGGGCCACGCTTTGACAGCGCGCCCCTGAACCGTGATGGTGTGCGCGCGCGCTCGGCGCGGATGCAAAATCCGAGGCATTGACAGTCTCCTGAAAAAAGGTGCGAGTAATAGCACACTATATACGCCAAACACGCGGAAAGTCAAGCGATTGACAGGGGGGTGGTGAGCGCATATAATAGGAATACTTATCAATAAACAAAATTCCATGGCACTCGAATTAACGAAAGAGAATTTTGAGAGCGAAGTATTACAGTCCCCAGTTCCTGTCCTTGTTGATTTTTGGGCGGAATGGTGTGGACCATGTCGCGTGATGTCACCGATTATCGATGAAATCGGCAGTGAAGTAGACGCGTCAAAATTTAAGGTAGCAAAATTGAACGTTGATCAAGCTGGTGAAATTGCGCAGCAGTACGGCATTATGTCGATCCCGGCCTTCAAAGTGTTCCAAAATGGCCAGGTTGTGAAGGAATTTGTCGGTTCACGCAGCAAAGAAGATGTACAGGAGCTGCTTGCAGACTTCATTCAATAAAACAAAGAAAAACCACCCCGATAAGCGGGGTGGTTTTTATGTCGACGCTCGCTTGATTTTACGCATGCAGTAGCATACAATACAGCAATACGATTCAGTAATTCTCATTGTATGGAAAACGAAGCAAAAGTCTGGGATTTAATCATTATTGGCGCTGGTCCTGCGGGTTTGACAGCGGCATTATACGCAAGCCGTCGTAGCTTGGAAACATTGGTGTTGACCAAGGATGTGGGTGGACAGGCGGCGACAACGCATGAAATTGAAAACTACCCGGGATTTGAGATGATTGACGGGCCAACGTTAGCAACGAAGTTTCATAAACACGCAGAAAAATTCGGCGCACAATTTAAATTCAACGAGGTCAAAAAGATTGAACAGGACGAAGCAACGAAAAATTATCGTGTGCACACCTCAAAAGAAGTATATGAAGGGCACGCTCTTATCCTTGCATTTGGTTTAGAGCACCGTAAGCTGGGCATCCCGGGTGAAAAAGAATTCTATGGCAAGGGAATTACGTACTGTGCGACATGTGATGGACCATTTTTCAAAGGCAAGGAAATTTGTGTCGTTGGTGGTGGTAACTCAGCGCTTGATGCGATTGACTACATGTCAAAGTTAGCGACAAAAGTACATGCCTATGTGCGTGGCGACAAGTTCAAAGGAGAAGATATCCTTATCTCTAATGTTGAGCGATTAGACAATGTTGCAATTCACTACAACACCGAAATTACTGAAGTGGTGGGAGATCAGTTTGTCACCAGCGTGAAGTTAGTTAACAACAAGACGCAAGAGACGAGTGAACAGGCATTGCAAGGCGTCTTTGTCGAAATTGGGTATCAACCAAACACCGCACTCTACGGAGAGTTGGTCGAGATGACTGAGCAAGGAGCAATTAAGGTAAATGATCTCGCGGAAACTTCGCGACCTGGATTTTTTGCAGCCGGTGATATTACCACGATCCCATACAAGCAAATCATTACCTCAGGTGGGCAGGGATGTACTGCAGCTTTGACGGCGTATACCTATATTCAAAAGAAGAAAGGTGCAGACCCTTCATTGCGCGCAGACTGGACCAAGAAATAGCTGATAGAGCGTTAGTGCTCTAGGGCTTTAGGAATATGAATGTATGACTGAAACGTTGCGCTCATATCGAGACTTGATTGTTTGGCAAAAGGCCATGGATTTAGTAGTGGAGCTTTATAGTCGCATCGAAGCAATGCCCAGTGAAGAAAAATTTGGGCTAACATCGCAAATGAAAAGAGCAGCCATCTCAATTCCTTCTAATATTGCGGAAGGAAAAGCTCGAGGAACAAAGAAGGATTTTCGGCATTTCCTTATCATTGCTCAAGCTTCTGGAGCGGAACTTGAAACGCACATAGAACTGATCAAGCGACTGAAGTTCATCGACCCAGAAGAGTTAAAGAGCGCTGATCGATTATTAGAAGAGATTATGAAGATGCTCACAACACTCATTCGCAATTTAAAGAATGCCTAAAGCTCTATCGCCCTACCCCCTAACCCCTTACCACACATGCAATTCTCTCAAAGAATTACTAACACTCCCAGTTCTCCTATCCGCAAGTTTGCGCCGTATGAAGAAGCGGCAAAGGCGCGCGGGGTTGAGATTTTTAAGCTGAATATCGGTCAGCCTGATTTGCATACGCCTAAGCCAATTCGTAAGGCATTTAAAAAATTTGGTGCTGACATTGTGTTGTACGCGCCGTCAGCTGGTTTGCCGGAGACGATTGACGCATGGCGTTCGTACTATCACTCACATGGACATTATATTGATCGCGATGAACTCATTGTGACGTCCGGAGGATCGGAAGCGTTGCTCTTTGCGATTATGGCGACGTGTGATCCGGGGGACGAAGTCATTGTCTTTGAGCCGTTTTACACCAACTTCGCGGGATTTGCGGCGATGAGCAATGTAAAACTTGTACCCGTGACTTTGTCGATTGATAATAACTTTGCGTTACCGCTGGTTGAGGCAGTGACCGCAGCACTCACCGATACAACGAAGGCGATTATTCTCAATAATCCAAACAATCCGACGGGAACGGTCTACACCAAGCAACAAGTGCAGGATATTGTGAATGTGGCGTACAAGAAAAACCTCTTTATTATTTCTGATGAAGTCTATCGCGAATTCATTTTTGATGATTCGCGTCACGTGTCAATCCTTGATTTCCCAGAAGTCGCGGATCGCAGCATCGTCATCGACTCAGTTTCAAAGCGGTTTAATCATTGTGGTGGGCGCGTTGGCTGTTTGGTCTCAAAAAACAAGGAGTTGATTGCGCAGATTATGAAATTCGCACAGGCGCGTCTCTCAGTGCCGACGCTTGAGCAGTTATCAGTCATTCCGCTTCTTACCAAGCCGCGAGCGTACACTGATTCCGTGAAAGAAGAATATAAAAAGCGGCGTGATATCGTGATGAAAGGATTGGCAGCGATGGAGGGGGTTGTCTTTAGTCAGCCACAAGGTTCGTTTTACACGATCGCGACCTTGCCAATTCCTGATGCGGAAGATTTTGTAAAATTTCTACTCACAGATTTTGCAGATAACAATCAAACAGTCATGGTCTCACCGGCACAAGGTTTTTACATTACCCCAGACGTTGGTAAGCAGCAAATCCGCATCGCCTATGTTTTGGACGAACCAGAACTGGAGCGCGCGATGGAGTTGCTCAAGCTTGGTCTTGAGCAGTATCGAAGCCGTCATAACTTAAGATAAGCAGCATACATGAATCTCAAAGAAAGAGCATTAGAATATCACCGCAAAACAACCGGGAAAATTGAAACCCACATCAAATCCCGCGTGCGTAATCGCAAAGATTTAGCATTAGCATACACGCCGGGGGTAGGAGAGGTGTCCAAGGCTGTTGCGAATAATGAAGTGTCGGTGAACGAGGTGACGAATCGTCGTAATACGGTCGCTGTCGTGTCTGATGGTTCAGCGGTATTGGGATTGGGCAATATCGGACCTGAAGGAGCGATGCCGGTGATGGAAGGGAAGGCGTTGTTATTCAAACAGTTTGCCAATGTTGACGCCGTGCCGATTTGTTTGGCGACGCAGGATGTCGAGGAAATTATTGCCATCGTGAAAAATCTTGAGCCGTCATTTGGAGGCATTAATCTGGAAGATATCAGCGCCCCACGCTGCTTTGAAATTGAAGAACGCCTTAAGAAACTGATGAACATCCCTGTCTTTCATGATGATCAGCACGGGACGGCGATTGTCGTCTTAGCGGCGTTGATCAACGCACTGAAAGTAGCACACGGTGCACAGTGCACGGTGCATAGTGCACAGGGAAAGCAGATGCGGATAGTTATTAATGGAGCAGGTGCTGCCGGCATTGCGATCGCAAAGATTTTAAAGGCATACGGCTTTGCGAATTTGGTATTACTCGATTCTCAAGGAATTGTTTCAGCAAGTCGGCAGGATCTTAATGAATTCAAAAAAGAATTTGCTGTTACGCAAGAAGGTGTGCTTGCAGACGCTGTGCGTGGTGCGGATGTCTTTATTGGTCTTTCGGCGCCGGGAGTGCTGACGACAGAAATGGTGCGCACGATGAATGCTGATGCAATTATTTTTGCCATGGCTAATCCGGTTCCCGAAATCGTACCCGATGAAGCGCTTGCCGGTGGAGCTGCTGTCGTCGCCACCGGACGCTCTGATTTTGCCAATCAAATCAATAATGTACTCGCATTTCCGGGCATTTTCCGTGGTGCGCTTGATGCCGGAGCGCGGGATATTACCGAAGACATGAAACTGGCAGCGGCAGAAGCAATTGCAGGGTTGATTCCTGATAAAAAACTGAAGCCCGATTATATTATTCCGTCAGCATTCGACAAAAAAGTCATGCCGGCAGTCGCTGCCGCAGTGAAACGGGTTTTTGAAGAAAAACTTTAAATATATGAAGCATCCGTCGTATGGCGGATGTTTTATATTGCCGTATGTGGGGGGAATCACGTATAATATGTATGATCTATTTATTCATCACGAAGTTATCATGAAAAAATTCATTACTCTTGCGCTCCTGGTAGTCCTTACACTCTCGGTACAGCCATATACCGGTGAGGCGCAGGTGTATGATGATAATTTTGATGCAGGACATGTCTTTGTAGTGACGGATGCCCCGTCTTTTGTGCGTTTTAATGGACAAAGCGCTTATGCAGAGACGGCGTATTCAGTAGGAGGTGTATATCAAGTCCTTTTTGATGCGCAAGGTAATTTGTTTGGCTCAAGTTCAGGTGGAGTGAGTTGTTTGGCGGCGCCAAATTACACGAGCGCATGTGATGGATATCCGGTGGCATTTCCTTCGAGTGGAACAGTCATTGATCCAACCATTGGGAACATTCAAGGATCAGCTGCAACTGCAAACGTATCAACAGGGCATGACCCAATTACGGCGGCAATGGATGCACAGGGGAATGTGTGGACAATTTTGCGGAGTGGTTCAACGGGACGCTATCTGAGCCGAACATATAACAATGCCGGCACGATCACAACGGTTTTGTATGATGTGTCCTATGGAGATGGAACGGATACACCACCGTTGAGCATTGCGATTGATATGACCGGTGATGTGTGGTTTGTGAAGCAAAGTGATTCGTTGGCTACGGACACAAAAGTCTTTTGTTTGGATGCGAGCAACAACTATGAGGTGTGTACGGGAGGTGATTTTGGTACCTACGGAGACATTGATCTTACTTACACTGACACGCGTGAAGTCGCTGTGACATCGGGTAATGATATCATTGTCGCGCATGGAGCGGGGCAACGGCTGAGTAAACTTGATCGCTCATATTTTGGTTCATCATTTACTATCTCGACAACTGATGTGTTGAACACGATGAGCTCACCGCTCAACCAGCCACAAACATTGGGCATTGACGCAAGTAACCGTATTTGGGCATTGGGGTATACAGCAGGTTTTGATGATTATGTCTTGAAATGTATTGATAGCCTTACAATGGCTGATTGCGCAATTGCGACACCAACACAAACAATTACAACGACAGCTTCAACGCTTGCCCCAGGCCGACCGATGATTGATGGCAATGGTAATGTGTGGATCCCTAATAACTCTGATAATCAGCTTCATTGTTTTGCGACTGCCACAGGAGCCTCATGTGCGACGGCAACGCTCTCGCCGTCAGTTGGTACGTTTTCATATCACGCAACCTTGCGTGGTGATGGAACAGGTCAGTTGATTACACGCCTGATGGAGGCAATGGCAGGTCAGCAGCAAGCAGTAGTTTCAGCTGCCGTTGATCCAACGAT
>CAYRMM010000014.1:6391-11493 GCA_964425425.1 uncultured Gammaproteobacteria bacterium
CTTGGTTTTGGAGCGCACCGACTGCCCGTTGGGTGTGTTGTCTTCAGGGGCATTGAGCACGTGTGAGCTCGGGGCAACCTTGACGACCAATGCTGCGTATGGGTACAACTTTTTTGTAAAGAATGTAACGAACAATGGTTTCGCTTTGGCGCGTGAAGGTGCAAGTGATGGTATTTTAAACGTCTCGGGATCATGTTCGAATGATGCATACACCACCGAGGCGACGTGCACGGGCAATGGCGGCACCTGGACCGATTACCTCACTGCCGGCGTGAAAGGTGCCGGATGGGGAGCTGACTTGAGTCAAGATAATCCTCCAAATGGTTTTCAAAGTGTCAGTTGTTCTAACCCCGCATACGGCACCCAAGCAACGTGTGAAGCAAATAGTGGAACGTGGCAGCAGAGCTACTGTTCGGGTTTAACAGCACCACAATGTAACGCTATTGATGGTATGGATCAAGGCGGCAACTGTATGTTTACCGACAAAACAGCATGTGAGGGAGCTGGAGGAACATGGAATTCGGCATGTTTAAGTGGGAATACCAATGGGAACGCGACAGTCATTGGTACAGATACCTTTGATGTTGTGGGTAGTGCGATAGCGGCAAATATTTTCCAACTTTTGGATAGCGCAGGAGCCACGGTAACCGCAAACCTCTGCTTCACCGCTGGGATTGACGACATGACACCAGCCGGCGCCTACTCAGGGACGTATCAGTTCACGGCAACAGGTAATTTTTGAGAATCGTATAATGCAGCCCTTCATCGGTGTGATGAAGGGTTTTGTATTGACGATAGGGGCAGGGCATAGGATATACTAGAAAAGAATTAATCTATACATCATGGAAAAAGTGAGGAATGTTGGAGCAAAAATTATTTTAGGAGTTCTTATACTGAGCGTTGTTGCTGTAACGCTTCAGTATAGTCGTCCTGCGTCAGCAGCGGCTTTAGAAAACATCCGCCTTGAATCGCAGCGAACCAATGGTTCATATAATGCCAACTTCATGACCTTTTCTTTTGATTTAGGGGCATCTACAAATTTTGAGGCAACTGATACGATCAGCCTTACGTTTAATGGGGGATATCAGCATGCGGGCACTTTTACCAATACGCAGCCGGAAGATTATGAGATTTCAATTAACGGCGTTGAACAAACCGTCGTTGCAGCAGGATGTGGAGCGACGGATCAGATTGAGATTACCTCGGTGGACACTTTCAATAATTCGCTGATTAGTTGGTTTACGTATGACCCATCAACCGATTATGTGACCCTTACCTTCACGGCATGTGGCGGTTTTAGTACGAAGCCTAATGGATCAACCATTGAGATCTCGCTTGGAGGAAGTCCGCAGATCGGCGGAGTTGTTGGTGCGAGTGCGTATATGCGTAACCCGGGATTTGTAGGAACGTATGCTATTGATTTTACGGCAGCGGGAGATACGGGAACATACAATCACGTTGTCCGTAATCGTGTCGCCGGAGCAAACAACGCGCCCTATGCAATCATGACAACGACGCCAGGAACGGCAAATGCAACAACGGAGATCAGCATTCCGGCGAGTATCCCGCCGGCTGACTCATGGGAGGCAGATGAATATTTTGAACTGACGTTATCTGAGGAATTTGCATTGAATGCAAGTTGGCAGACGAGCGATTTTCAGGTGCAGTACTATGATAATGTAGATGCTCTTCAGACATACACCATTGCAGAGGTGCTCTATAGTGAAGTGTCTATGCCCACGCGAACCTGTTCAGGCAATGAACTTGCGGTATTAGTGTACAACCCTGCATCAGGATCACCGGTTTTTAAGATTCAACCGTGTGCTACTTTTAGTGATCCAGCAAATGGACCACCTGACCGTATCATAACTATTTATGGAACGACGGGCACAGGCACGGGAACCATTACGAATCCTGATGGTTCGACAAGTTCGGTGACGAGTACGCTGACGTATGAAGAAAACGGCGTGCGTGGAACCTTCCAGGAAACGTTTTTCACCTATTTTGATAATGAAATCTCCGTTTCAGCATCGGTTGATCCCGCAATATCATTTGACTTGGAGAGCTCGAATTGTTTGCTGGGCGTGTTATCAACGGGATCATTGAGTTCATGTGAGGTTGGAGTCACTTTTAATACCAATGCAGCCTATGGACTTAACTTGTATGTCCAAAACCTGACAAGCAGTGGATTTGCCTTAGCGCGTGAAGGTGCAAGTGATGGTATTCTGAATGTTTCAGGCTCATGTTCGAATACTACATATACGACGCAAGCAACCTGTACGGGTAATGGTGGTACGTGGACAGATTATCTCACAGCGGGCGTAAAGGGTGCGGGATGGGCTGTTGATGTGAGTAATGATAGCGAGCCAAATGGTTTTCAGAGCGTAGGATGTTCAAATCCGGCGTATAATACGGAAGCTTCGTGTACGGGGAATGGGGCGACCTGGGCGCAAAGCTCATGTACGGGACTATCTTCATTACAGTGCGCAGGTATTGGAGGAATGTATGCCGGAGGACCCTGTATTTTTACGGATAAAAAATCGTGTGATAATGCCGGAGGAACATGGAATTCAGCGTGTCTTGCGGGAGCGACGAATGGGAATAGTACGATCATTGGGACCAATCAGTTTGATGTTGTAGGAAGCGCAGTTGCGTTAGGAAGTCTACAATATTTCGCAAGTATCGGGGCGACGGTAACCGCAAACCTCTGTTTTACCGCTGGGATTGATGATGCGACACCAGCCGGTGCCTACTCGGGGACCTACCAGTTCACGGCAGTGGGTAATTTCTAAACAAATCTGTTTTCCACACAACCCGCCCGCAAGGGCGGGTTTTATGGTATACTGAGCGCAGGCATATAATTGTTTACGCATCGTAATCCATGCGCAGAAATTTTCTGAAGAGACGTAACAAGGTCTTAGGTGACTTTCATGCTTATCGTATAGTAACTATCAAATCAGTCGTGTCGCTCATGCGATCACGCCTGATTACGCTTGCCTTGATGACCGCTCTTGTTTCGGGTAGCGGTTTTTTTATTTGGCACTACACGCAGCAAGCGGAGGCAACGCCATATCTGTATACGGAGGATTTTTATACCGAGACGTATAAGGACGCGGGGAATACGACGGCTGATTGGGATACTGTGCTGGGGCGGATGAAGTTAATCCCCTCTGATTTTACCAACCTTGCTGGAAGTAGCACGTCTGCTGATACGTTAGATAGTGGAATATCTCAAGTTTTTAACTATACCGTTACTGATTCTGCGGGAACTCCATACGTATTATATTTAGATGGAAGTGCTGATGAGTTGTATATTACACAATGGAACGGAAGTCAGTGGACGCAGATGGATGGGGTTACTGTTGGCTCAGAGCTGATCGCTGTTGATGTTGAGAGTACAAATGTAACAGGGTTGTATATAGATGCCTCGGATCGCTTGATGGTTACGTATGCGCCAACGACAGGAACTCAAAAGGCGAGAATTACACGATGGAATGGCGCAGCTTGGACAGAGCTTGATTTGACAACGCCAGGATCGAGTGAAATCCCAGGGCCTGGGAATATTTATGACATAGCGTTTGACCCTCTTACAGAAAGGCCGATGTTTGTGATCAGCAACAGTCTGTCTGAGATTGGCTTTACAAAGTGGAATGGTTCTGCTTTTACGCACGCCGACGGTGTGACACTTGGTGTAGAGGTTATTGGTACGGGTACTAATGTGCATAACCCTGTGCTCGTCGTTGACAGCGCAGGACAACCTCATGTTACGTGGGGGGATGTTGTAAGTGCTAGTAATAGTGACGTGTACTATACGAAATGGAATGGGAGCGACTGGGTCCATGCGGATGGTGTTACGTTGGGGCAGACCAATATTACCAATAGTACGGATGCGCTGAGACCGTTGATCGCGCTTGATTCTAATGACACCCCGATCGTCGTTTATACTCATGATGACGGATTAGCTAACACAGAATTTCGACTTGAAAAATGGTCAGGCGCAGACTGGTTGAGCATGGATGGAGGTAATTCTTATGACATACTTTCAGACAATGCTTTCGATATTTCGCAGCAGGCAATCATAAGGATTGATAATGATGACAATCCAATTGTTCTGTTTCCACAAAAAGATGCCGGCTCACTGGACCAGATTTGGATTACACGATGGAATGGGAGTGTTTTTGCTGGTATGTCAGGCAATACGCCTGGAGCTGAGCAATTGTCTTTGTCGACATCAGGAGGAGCTCAATTAAATACAAGCCTTGCTAATCCTTCCCTGTACACATCGCTTCTTTTGAATTCTTCGGGGGAGCCGCGCGTCGTTTTTTATTCGGGGGAGGCTGTGCAACAGGCAAATATTTACTATCAGCAGTGGACCAACGGAGTTGGTTGGACGGGGACTTACTTAGAAAACCGCGATCTTCCCGTGAACGTATCTGACCTCACGGGGGATAAAGGAGTTCCTGCCATGGCTTTGGATGGACAGGGCCGACCATTTATTTCCTATGCAAATACCCCTGATAATGGTATTACATATGATCTTTTAATTAAAAAAGGAGTCCCCGCTTACCTTGAGGCGCAAAGCACACGTTCCTTGGAAGTCGACTCGACCACTGATCTGATTCAGACGGCGACGTTGGATTTTGATGGAGAGCGAGCGGTGCCGCCAGTAACGACTGATACGGATCTGGGAGTGTATCTTAAATTTGACGAGGGTGCTGGAGCAGTTGCTACAGATTCATCAGCTAACGGACTGAACGGAACAATCGTGGGTGCTACCTATACAGAAGGTCTTTTTGGATATGATGGGGATTATGCCTTAGAGTTTGATGGTGTTGATGATACCGTCAATGCGATAGGAGGCATTTCGGATTTCAATTTTGTGCATGAGACTGGAGTATTTTCTGTTGAAACATGGGTAAGAACAGACTTTTTAGCTACAGGGAGGAAATCCATCATTAACAATGGAAATTCCAATGGTGTTCGTGGATTTGCGCTCGAGACGATTAATCAAGGAGCTGAGACGCGATTACTCTTCACGGTCTACGGAGGGACCGGAGCAGAGGCTGGGTCTCATCAAATCGCGGCAACGCCTGCATTACAAG
>CAYRMM010000015.1:0-11390 GCA_964425425.1 uncultured Gammaproteobacteria bacterium
CGTGAATACTACTATTCTAATACAATAGTATTGACATATTGTCAAAAGTATGTTAGCACTGGTAGACATACGCCGTCTGGGGTTGCACCGAGGTGCAGTCACAGGCAGCCAGGGTGGCCGCCAGGGCAGCGATGCCCATGATCTTGTAAACGTGCATGATTTCCTCCTGGCTTTTGCCGAATTTTAGGTGTTTCTGTATCTCTGGAGTAGGTTGAGGGTCAATCCCTCTAACCTACGAAATCTTGAATATATACTAGCATAAAAATGTAATTTTGTCAATACCATGCTACTGACGGTTGGTCAGTGAAGAGATAGGGGATCAAGAGAGCGCTTGGTGTATCTCTGTCCGTGGAAAACTCGCTGTTTATGGGTTGCCTAAAGTAAGCGTCTGCGATAGAATAGGGGCACTACTTATTATCTTAATGAACGAGAAAGCTATGGCTAAGAGTTATTATCGACGTTCATCAGCGGCGACGATTAACACCAAGGGACGCGTTCGCTTTTGGTTGATTGTTTCGATCTTCCTGTTTGTCTTCGGAGGATTGCTAGCATATCCAAAACCATATGACGCGACGATTGGATGGATTAATGCAAAAACCGGATGGACGTTACCGACCTACTGGAACGTTCCATTCCGCCTCGGATTAGATTTACAGGGCGGAACTCAGTTGATCTATACCGCAGACACGAGCAAGGCGGTAGGTATCACCGAACAAGAGGCAATTGCCGGTGTGCGTGATGTGATCGAGCGCCGTGTCAACGCAATTGGTGTGTCTGAACCATTGGTACAGACCACGAAAGTTGATGATGATTATCGCGTTATCGTGGAGCTTGCCGGTGTGCATGACGTCAATCAAGCGATTAAACTGATTGGAGAGACCCCATTACTTGAGTTCAAAGAGCCCAATAACGAACCTCCACGCGAGTTAACTGCAAAAGAGCAAGAGGATCTTGATCACTTTAATGAGCTTGCGAAAAATCGTTCAGCAAATATTCTCAAAGGAGTGCTTGCGGATCCAAATACCTTTGGTGATGCGGTGAAGGATCACAGCAACGATCCACAGGCGATCCGCCAGCAGGGTGGATCACTGGGCGTGATTGACGAAGATCACGAATTGTACGATGCTGCGGCTCGTTTGCGCGTCGGTCAGATCGCACGTCAGGCCGTTGAGACGGAAGACGGATTTTCTATTCTGCGCCTTGACGCCATTGAAGACAAAGAAGAGGTGCAAGCAAGTCACTTATTGATTTGTTTTGAGGGTGCGCAGCGCTGTAATGTTGAGAACCCACTTTCAAAGGAAGAGGCATTGGCACGTATTCAGGAGCTTCGCGCAGAGGCAACAACGCGTAACTTCGAAACCTTAGTCAAAGAAAATTCAACCGAACCGGGCGCTGATCAGTCAGGTGGTGATTTAGGTTCGTTTGAGCGCGGTGTCATGGTGCCGGCATTCGAAGAAGCGGTCTTTGTCATGCGCTCGGGGACAATTTCTGAGCCAGTTGAGACAGACTTTGGATACCACTTGATTTACAAGAAAGGGCAGACAACGACCCCATTGTATAGCGTGTCACGTATCTTCTTTGCGAAGCGCACGGCCGCTGATTATGTGGACCAGGAGCCGTTTAAGAACACGCAGTTGGGTGGTAGTCATTTAGAGCGCGCCCAGGTGCAGTTTCAGGGGCAGACGAATGAGCCGGTTGTTTCATTGCAATTCGATACAGAAGGAGCAGAGCTCTTCAAAGATATTACGCAACGTAACCTCAATCAGGTTGTTGCCATCTATCTCGATGGACAAATTATTTCAGCGCCACGCGTCCAATCAGTTATTACCAATGGCGAGGCGGTGATTCAAGGTGGTTTTACGATTGAAGATGCGAAGTTATTGGCACAGCGTCTGAACGCAGGTGCTTTGCCGGTACCGGTTGAGCTCATTTCACAGCAAACCATCGGTGCAACGCTGGGACATGAATCAGTTGCTAAGAGCATGGTTGCGGGATTGATTGGTATTATCTTAGTATCATTGTTCATGATCTTGTACTATCGCGTACCGGGATTATTGGCGGTTGTTGCACTCGGATTTTATGGTGTCTTGCTGCTTGCGCTCTTCAAGGTGATTGGCGTGACGCTCACGCTTGCGGGACTTGCCGGTGTGACCTTGTCATTAGGTATGGCGGTTGACGCGAATGTCTTGATTTTTGAACGTCTCAAAGAAGAGCTCCGCAGTGGTAAGCCGTATCAGTCAGCGGTTGATGAAGCGTTTACGCGCGCATGGAACTCAATTCGTGATGGTAACGTCTCAACCCTGATCACAACGTTGATCTTGGGCTGGATGTCAACCTCATTCATTAAAGGATTTGCCTTGACGCTCAGCATTGGTGTCATCTTGTCGATGTTTACCGCGATTGTGGTAACGCGCGTCTTGATGAAGGTAGTGATTCGTAAATCATGGGTAACTAAAGCTCCTTTCTTGTTCTTGCAACAGGGAGCGAAAGGAGATAAGCAATAATATGAAGATTATCAAACGAACAAACTGGTGGTTTGGCATCTCAGGGGCGTTGATGCTGGCAGCGTTGCTGCTGTGGATCGCGCTTGGATTGAATCTCGGTATTGATTTCACCGGAGGATCGCTCCTTGAAGTGCGATATGACAACGTTGAGCGACCAGCGCAAGCTGAGGTGCTTGAAGCAGTGAAGGATCTGAATATACCGATAACCGTTTCGGCGGCAGGTGAGCAAGGGTATATCTTGCGCTTTGCTGAGGTTGATGAGGAGACACACCAGCGTATCATTGGTCAGCTGGAAGCGATTGTTGCTGATGCTGAAGTCGCAGAAGGTGCAGCTGCTCCCGCGGTTACGGAGCTGCAGTTTAACTCGATTGGACCAGTTGTTGGTCAGGAGTTGGCGGAGCGTTCGGTGAACGCGATTATCGTTGTCTTGCTCGCGATTATTGCGTATATCGCCTATGCCTTCCGCAAGGTCTCATATCCGGTGCAGTCGTGGAAGTATGGTGTAGTTGCAATTATCACCTTATTCCATGACATTCTCATCACGATTGGAGTCTTTATCTTGTTGGGGAAGGTCTTCGGTTGGCAGGTTGATGCCACCTTTGTGGCTGCCTTACTCACGATTCTCGGATACTCGGTAAACGATACGATCGTTATTTTTGACCGTATTCGTGAGAACCTACACCGCCTTGACGGGACCTTTGAAGACATTGTGGAGGCCTCGGTGAATGAGACAGTCCCACGTTCATTGAATATGACGATTACGACGGTACTTGCGTTAGGTGCTATCCTCTTCTTTGGAGGGGTAACCATCCAGCCATTTGTTGGCGCCTTGATTGTGGGTATGCTCATTGGTACCTACTCGTCAATTTTTGTGGCGTCGCCGTTGCTTGTACTGTGGCAGCGCATTGAGTGGAAATTGAAAAAATCCTAAGAAAAACAAACAAAAGAAAGGCAGTTAGCCTTTCTTTTGTGTTACGGGTGTTGACAGGGAGGGAGGAATGTTGTAAGGTAAGGGTGCTTATCAGAACATATATTGTACGGATATTCAAATCTCTGCCCTTACCTAAAAAGTACTTATTTTTTACCAGAACTTGACAAAAAATAGTATATATGCTATAAGAAGAGGGAGTTCAAAGAACCAAACATATGGGAATTACGACAAAAAAATTGAATTATAACGACTTGGTCATCGAGTTGCTCGCTGATCTGAATGAGCGTGAACGTGAAGTTGTGGTCAAGCGCTATGCGCTGAACGGCAACGCGAAGGCAACGCTTGAAGCGATCGGTAAGGCGTATGATATTACGCGCGAGCGTGTTCGTCAGATCGAAAATGAAGGCTTGAAAAAGATTCGAGCTGTGAGTGTTGAGCGAGCGCCAGCGTCATTACGCGATTTAGAGGAATTGATTGCTGATTTTGTGGCACGCCACTCATTTATGGGACAAGGTCACTTGATGGCACAGTTGTTGCATACCGATGAAACAGTACACGCGACAGCACTTGAGTTTTTACTTGAGAAGGTAATTGCAAGTGATCGTTTCGCGAAAACCAAGCACCCGGAATTCGATGTGATTTGGAAGCGCCCCGATATTGATGATACTGATATTGCGGCAATCGGACAGGCAATCGTCGCGTTGATTGAAGCTCGCGAAAAGCCAATTTCGTTTGAAGAGTTGATGGCAATCTGTCCGGAATGCGTCGCGTTCCCACAGATCGATCGTTTGCCAGCGGATAATCACGCGATTCTTGAGGCAACGTTGTATGCGCGCAAAGATGTCAACAAAAACATTTTGCAGCAATGGGGTAAGGATAACTGGACGACGATTCGTCCAAAGCGCATGACTGACAAGGCATACTTGATCATGTTGCGCGAAAACCGTCCATTGCACTTCGAAGAATGCGCTGACTTGATTAATGACGCGCGTTTTGACAAGAAAAAGGCATGCGCGGCAACCGTACACAATGAATTGATTTTAGATGACAAGTATGTGTTGGTTGGACGCGGAATGTACGCGCTCAAGGAATGGGGCTTTGAAGAAGGAACCGTGAGCGATATTATCGAAAAAATCTTGAAGGAATCAGGTCCATTGACCAAGCAGGAATTAGCAGACAAGGTGTTGCAGCAACGCTTGGTGCAAAAGACCACGATTACGCTCGCGCTCATGAACAAAGACCGATTTAGCAAAGATGCTGACGGTCGCTACGCGCTCAAAGCATAATACAAAAAATATAATAAAAACCTCCACAATGAATTTGGGAGGTTTTTATTGTTATCCCCACGCCCAGCTGCATAATTCTGTGGTATAATAAGTCTATATTTGACGTGATGAATTTTTTTGAGGCCATTTGGTACAACATAACAAATCCGCTTGAATGGTACCTTGCGACGTTTTACGGCAAGGGGTATTTTGAAATTTTATACACGGTTCTTTTTGAACTGTGGTTGATTGTCCCATTTCTCTATTTCGTTATCAGTAAGGTTGTATTACCGATTTGGTTGTATTCCCGCCAACTTGAGTATAGCAAGACGATTAAGTACATCTTACTCGCGATTGACGCGCCTAAGCGTGAAGAGCAGTCGATCAAATCGGTGGAGCGTATTTTTGAACATATCCAGGGTATGCATGGTACCTTTAACTTTGTGGAGAAATGGGTTAAAGGAATGTATCAACTTTCATTTTCATGCGAAATTGTTTCGATTGACGGCTATATTCAGTTATTGCTTCGTGTTCCTGATTCATGGCGTGATAATATTGAGGCCGCTATTTTTGGTCAGTACCCGGAGGCGGAAATCACGCTTGTTGAGGATTATGTCAACACGGTGCCAAGCGTCTACCCAAATGAGACGCATGATATGTGGGGTGTTGAGTGGGGATTTGATAACGCCAAAAATCCTTTCATGCCATTTCGCACCTACCCTGAGTTTCAAGATAGCTTTGCACAGATCTTCGTCGATCCTTTGGCGGGTGTGCTTGAAACCATGAGTAAGATTGGAAAGGGTGAACAGATTTGGCTCCACATGGTCTGCACGCCGTTGGCGGTGAATTGGTATCAGGCGGGTCAGCCGGTGCTTGATAAGATGTTAGGACGTGAGGAAAAGAAGGCGTCAACAGGATTGTCCAAGCTTGCGGAGTTGCCCGTGAGCTGGGTCAATGAAATTTCAGAGCAGCTGATTAACGCTCGCCCGTTACCCGAAAACAAAGAAGAGAAGAAAGACGAAAAACCACTTTTTGGTAAGTATATGCAGATGAGTCCTGGAGAACAGGACGACCTGAAGGCCATGCAGCGCAAGATGAATCAGCTCGCCTTTAACGTGAAGATGCGGTATGGCTATTACTCTGAGCATGCGGTGACGAATAAGGTTGCCGGAGTGAACAGTGTCATTGGTTCGATTAAGCAGTTTAACGCGCCAGGACGGCAAGGATTTAAGCCTGAGTTGAAAAAAACAGGAACAAAGGCGGCGTATTTTCGTGTCAAACAACGCAAGGCGTATCGTCAGCGTAAGATGACCGCGGCGCTCAAGGGTCGTAGTACGCAGATTGGTATGCCGCCGATGATCTGGAGCACAGAAGAAATCGCGACCGTCTTTCACTTCCCAGGCATGGAGGTGAAGGCGCCAATGTTGAAGCGTACCGAGACGGTGAAGAGTTCAGCACCAATCAACTTACCGTTCGAAGAGCAGGCGTTACCGGCATTGCCGCAAGCGCCAGTGTCCGCTCCAGCTGCTGCTTTGCCGTGGGAGGATGAAGTTACCGTAGGGGGCGAGGGTGAACAACAAGGATACTCGTTTGACTACGACTCTGACTACTTTGAGGAAAAATTTGCCGTTGATAAAAAAGCGTTTGCCGCTACTCGTGACGAGCGTCAAGAAGTACTTGATCGTATTGCCCGTGAAGATGCCACCCTTCGTGAAGTGGGGGATGATTCGCGTAATGATGAAGTTGCGCAGGAATCGCTTGCGAAAGACTTTGCCGCAGCGACGCCGCATCACCATGAGAGTACGGAAGAGGCGCCATCAAATGCTGAGGTTCTTCATTTTTTTGCCGGACCTCGTGCAGTTGATGCTTCAACCCAAGCTGCTACTGAGCAGCCGAAACCTCGCGTAGCCGAACAATCGCAGCAGCGTCAATCTCAGCGCGCGTCGCAACCGGCGGCACCGCGTCCTGAAAAGCAACGACCATCATCGACGCCGCAGCAGCCTGCCAACGAGGATGACGCAATTCCACCTAACTTACCCTTTGTCTAAATAACCACGTTCATGGACAAGAAAGATTTTCTCAAAAATGATATAGCTCCTTTTGCCGCGACGAATTTTCGCACGCGCCGTGTTTTTGGTATCAAGACCGATGACCGTCGTCGTCACATGTACATCATTGGTAAGACGGGTATGGGTAAGTCAACGCTGCTTGAAAACCTCGTGTACACCGACATCTTGAAAGGTCATGGCGTGGCGTATGTCGACCCACATGGCGACACGGCAGAAAAGATGCTGCAATGGATTCCCGAGCATCGCCTCAAGGATGTGATTTACTTTAATCCGGCGGATCGCAACTTTCCGATTGCTTTTAACGTGCTGGAAAAGGTTGACCCTGAGTATCGTAACTTGGTTGCGTCAGGGCTCGTGTCGGTGTATAAAAAGCTTTGGGCAGATTCGTGGGGGCCTCGTTTGGAGTATATTTTACGATACGCAATCTTGGCGTTGCTTGACTCGCCGGACTCAACGCTGTTGGGAATTAACCGTATGCTGGTGGACGACAAGTATCGTGCTATTGTCGTAGCGCGTGTGCAAGATCCGGTGGTCCGTTCGTTTTGGGAGGATGAGTTTACGAAGTGGAATGAGCGCAATCTCGCGGAAGTTATCTCACCAATTCAAAACAAGGTTGGGCAATTTTTGTCCAACACGATGATTCGTAATATCGTGGGACAGCGCGACTCATCCTTTGATTTGCGCAAGGTGATGGATGAGCGAAAAATTTTAATTATGAACCTCTCAAAGGGGCGGATGGGTGAAGACGCATCAGCGCTTTTGGGTGCGATGATGATTACCAAAATTCAGTTGGCGGCCATGAGTCGTGTAGATATACCTGAAGAGGATCGTAAGGATTTCTATCTGTACGTAGACGAGTTTCAAAACTTTGCGACCGAATCATTTGCGACCATTCTCTCTGAGGCGCGTAAATACCGCTTGTGTTTGATTATGGCGCATCAGTACATCGCGCAGCTTGAGCAGGGCGGCTCCACAGCGGTGCGTGATGCGGTGTTTGGTAACGTTGGTACGCTCATTACCTTCCGCGTGGGTGCGGCGGACGCTGAGTTTTTAGAAAAAGAATTCGCGCCGCAATTTACCATCGAAGACATCATTAACTTGCCAAAATTTAAGATCTATCTGAGACTCATGATTGACGGTGTGGCAACTGAGCCGTTCTCAGCAGATGCCTTGGCACCACTCGCGTCGACTGATTTTGGGTTGGGAGAAAAGGTGATTGAGCATACGCGAGCGGTGTATGCGCGCAAAAAAGAGGATATCGAAGAATATTTGCGCATCTGGTCGCGCGCGCCGGGTGGTGTTATTGATCCTGCAGAGCTTGCCAAGCAAGAGGTCGGATTTCATACCGGAACCGGCGTGCTTGAGGCTTTTGAAAAAATTCAATCAGCGCAGAAAAGTAAAAAAGACAAAGAAGCAAAGAAGTTCAAAGAACGTGAGGAGCGTGTCAGTAAGCCGATTGTCTGGCGCGGCACGTGTGATGTTGATGGTGCGCCGCTTGAGTTAACCTTTGAGCCGGATGGTACGCGACCAATTTTATGCCAAGATCACCTCAAAGACTTCCGTAAGGGCGCGCTCAAGGGGCCGCAGCTTGATCGAACGATGGAGCAAGTATTTATCCGCAAGCAGCAAGGGGGAGGCAAACAGAAAGCTTCTGAGAAGCAAGGAGGTGCGCGGGGCAATGGTCAGCGCCAGGAACGCCAAAAACCAACGCCGCCGATTGGTGAGGGTAAGGGGACGATTCGTATTGTGAAATCATTTACCGACGAACAGGCGCGCGAAAAAGAAAAAGCTCAAGAAATAGTCTCAGAAAAAGTCGATGCTCCAGTGAGGGAGAAGTCTGAAGATCGACCCGCTGCTCCGAAACAACAGCCTGCTGCTGAACAGAAGGTGCCTCATGAAGTTCAGGGAGTACAGCCAGCGCGTGAAGTAGCCGATTCTGAGCAGCAGGGTGAACGTAAGCGCAAGAAAAAACGCAAAAAGAAAAAGAAGGGTAACGGTGAAGCGATGCAACCTGAGATGCAGCGTGAAAGTGTTCAGCGTACTCAAGCTCAGCCAACACCTCAACCGCCACAAGCGCCTGCTCAACAACCCCAACCACCACGACCTCGTGATGTTCATGAGCAGCCTGCGCCACAACAACCACCAGCACCCCAGTCGGCGCAACCCAAGCCAACAGATGACGCCGCAAGTGAGGTCGTACTCACGTCGTGGGGAAATGGATCTTTCAAATCACTCAAGCCAGGTGAAAAAGTCCAGTTTGACGAAGAAGACTAATAAATACCGCGTATCCGGATAACCGATGCGCGGTATTTTTGTAGTCTGAAATATGGTATACTAGAGACATATGAAACAACAACCACTCTACATTGGAGCTGACCACGCCGGCTTTCAGCTCAAAGAAGAATTGAAGCGTTACTTAGATCGACGTCATATTGCGTATAAGGATTTGGGTAATATGCAGTATGATCCGCATGATGATTATCCTGATTTTGGCTTTGCCGTCGGTGAGGCTGTGGTTAAAAACAAGAGTAGGGGCATTTTGGTTTGTGGTTCCTCATATGGGGTGTGTATTGCTGCAAATAAAGTGAAAGGCGTGCGTGCTGTTTCGATTAACACAGTTCGTGATGCACAGTTAGCGAGAGAGCATAATGATGCAAATGTATTGTGCCTTTCGGGGTGGAATCTTTCACCTGCGGCGATGAAGCGTCTCGTGGGGGCATTTTTGCGCACACAGCCTTCTCGTGCGCAGCGACATCAGCGCCGCATTGGGAAAATTGCCCTTTATGAAAAAACCAAGCATAAGCGATGAAGGCACGATTGGTCCCCGCAATTTTAGCAAAGTCTCATGAAGAATTTGAAGCAAAGCTGCGCTTTGTCGAATCTTTTGCGTCTGAGGTGCAGATTGACGTGATGGACGGTGTCTTTGTGGATAATGTCACCTATGCCGACCCCCAGGCAATCGGCGCACTGGAGACAAAGGTGCGCTATGAGCTGCATTTGATGGTCGATCGTCCCGAAGAGGTGATTGCGGCATGGCACGAGGTGCGACAGTGCGTTCGGTATATCGTGCATTATGAAACCTTCCACAAGAGAAAACGCGATCTGTATGATATACTAAGGGAAATTAAGGTGCGCGGACGCGAAGTGGGAATTGCTCTTAATCCAACGACGCCGATTAGTAAAATACTTGAGTTCTTACCCTCAATTGATCAGTTATTGGTGATGGGGGTGGCGCCGGGATGGTCGGGGCAAGCGTTTGATCACCGGGTGCTCGAAAAAATACGAGCAGTACGCGCGCATTATCCCAAACTTGATATCGCCGTTGATGGCGGTGTCTCGGTGGAGAACTATCAGTCGATTTTGGAAGCAGGTGCGAATGTGTTGGACGCGGCTTCAATGGTATTTGACCTGCAGGATGCTCCCGACAAACTACAAGATCTGATTACTTCCATGACACATTATTCAGCATGACAACACGACGTATTACAACGATCAAAGGACTTGAGCGCAAGGCAAATGAGATGCGTAAGGATTTAATCGCCTCGCTTGTTGCCGCAGGCTCAGGGCATTCAGCAGGGCCATTGGCATTGGCGGACTTTTTTGCGGCCATGTATTTTCATGTTTTGAAGTATGATCCGCGAAAACCACTCTGGGAGCAGCGTGATCGTTTTTTACTATCATGCGGACATGTCGTGCCCATTAAGTATGTGGCGATGGCGCATGCGGGGTATTTCCCAAAGTCGCAACTGAAGACATTGCGTAAACTCGGTTCACCGCTCCAGGGACATCCAAGTTTTCATGATATGCCGGCCATTGAACATGCCGCGGGGCCATTGGGGCAGGGTAGCTCAGTTGCCGTGGGTAAGGCATTGGCTGCTAAGATGAAAGGGCAAAAACATATGGTGTACTGCCTGGTGTCTGATGGTGAGCAGCAAGAAGGGCAAACATGGGAAGCGGCAATGCTTGCGGGTAAGCACAAGCTCAACAATCTCGTTTTTTTTATGGACCGCAACAATATTCAGATCGACGGATACACCGAAGACGTGATGCCGCTAGAAAATTTACGGGCCAAATATGAAGCCTTTAATTGGCACGTGATTGAAATTGACGGCCACAATATTGAGCAGATTATTGACGCGGCATCATACGCCAAGGCGATTTATGAAAAGCCGACGATGGTGATCATGCACACAATTCCCGGCAAAGGCGTTGATTATATGGAAAACGATTATACCTGGCATGGTAAGCCGCCAACACCTGAGCAAGGTAAGGAGGCGCTCCGTCAGTTACGTACCCTGGGAGGGCAGATCGTTGGAGAATTTGAATAAAGCATATGCCACGAAAAAAACAAACACACACAACATCTTCTCCTGAAATGGTACCGATTCGTAACGGGTACGGTGAAGGATTAATGGAGCTTGGGAAGACGAATCCCAAAGTTTTGGTTACCTGCGCTGATTTAACTGAATCAACGCGCTCAGAGGCGTTTGCGAAGGCGTATCCGGAACGATTTATCGAAATTGGTGTTGCTGAGCAGAATATGGTCGGTGTGGCGTGCGGACTCGCATTGGAAGGATTTACGGTTTTCACGTCGTCATACGCAACATTTAACCCGGGACGT
>CAYRMM010000016.1:0-11381 GCA_964425425.1 uncultured Gammaproteobacteria bacterium
ATAGCCATTATACGACACCCGCTCGGTGATTACTTTTCGAAGCTCTTGAATTGTATGCCCAGTATATAGCAAGATGCCGCCTGCGTCAAGGTAAGCAGAGAGACTTGTTTTTTTTTCCGCTTGGTGGTAGAGTAGAACTACTTTACGTACGTTAGGAGCTTTGTATGAACCACCTTGCGGGAATAACAGCACTTAAGAATCGCTACTTTGCGCTTCGTCACGGGCAGAGTTTGGCGAATGTGCAGGAAATCATTCTCAGTCACCCTGAAAACGGAACAACCGGTTGGGGGTTGAGCGAGACCGGGAGAGAACAGGCCGGGCACGCAGGTCAAACAGGTGTTACGCTAGGGATGACCAAAGAAAACACCGAGGTCTACGCCTCTGACTTTGTTCGTGCCGAGGAGACGGCAAAAATCTTTGCGGACGCTATTGGCGCGGATGATATACACATCACTCAAAAGCTTCGAGAGCGCCATTTTGGCAACTTCGAAAAGCAGCACAACTCGAACTACGAGGTTGTCTGGGCGAGCGATGTACAGGACCCGACACATCAAGAAAATGACGTTGAAAGTGTTGTTGCTGTGCAAGATCGCACAACCTCACTCATTCTTGAGCTCGAGGGGTTGTATGAAGGCAAGAACATTATCCTCGTCTCTCATGGGGACGCATTACAGATCCTGCAAACAGGATTTGCCAAGATTGACCCGGCACAACACCGATCACTACCACACCTCAATACAGCTGAGCTCCGAGAGCTCAAGATTGCATAAGCATAGTACACCCCATCCCGGAACGGAGGGGTGTTTTGTATCTCACTATCCGTTAGATATAAAATATGCTAAAATTACAGGGTTATAAGGGGAGCCCGCATGGACTTCCCCCTTTGCGCGTTTTTGTTTTACAAATAATGTTGATGTGTGGCTCAGCGAAAATCATCATCGGCAAAGACCGGTGCCAAAAAATCTCAGACCTCAAAGAAATCCTCAAAAAAACAAGTTGAGGTAACAACACTGCACCCCGAAACTAGAAAGTGGGTATATGGAATTTCCTTTTTTGTTGTTGCTGCCGTTGCCGTCCTAGCGCTTTTTAATCTCGCCGGGATGGGCGGTGCGTATGTTTTGCAATTTATGCAGCTCTTGTTTGGCTCACTTGCCTTCCTCTTCCCTCTTATTTTTATTGTGGTGGGGTATATCATTATCAACCACGAAAAACTTGAGTTGACAGCGATTCATTACATTGGCGCGCTCATTGCGATTTTATCACTCACGGCGTTTTTTAACCTTTTTATACCCGTTGCAAGTATTGCTGATGAGCTGGGTAAAGGTGTTGGCGGTGGATATGTGGGGTTTGCGCTCTCATATGTTTTGATGAATATGATTGGGTTTTGGGCAAGTTTGGTAGTCGTTATCGCACTCTTTGTTATTGGGGTGTTGCTCATGGTTAATCAATCACTTGAGGATTTTGCTGAGTCAGGAAATGTTGTGGGGCGAATGCTCAGTGCACTACAGTCGCGTTGGTATGATCTCCGCTATGGTGATCTTGATGAGCACGACGAGGAAGAAGAGATAGAAGATGAGGAAGAAGAAATTCAGGAAAGTGAGGAGGATGAAGAGGCTGATCACGGGTTTACCGCAAAACCACTTACGCACGAAGCACCAACACCTCTCCAAACACCACTTGCCGCAGTTGCGCGTGTCGTTCGACCAGAAAAGAAACAACCCAAAGAAAAAGTCGTCTACAAAAAGGTTGACATCCCACTTGAATTATTGGAAAACAGCTCGGGAACAGCCTCTTCAGGGAATCCAATTAAAACGAAAGAAAAAATCCAAAAGACCTTTGAAAGTTTCAACATTCAAGTTGAGATGGGGCCGGTCCACGTGGGACCAACCGTCACACAGTACGAGCTCTTCCCTGCTGAAGGTATTAAGCTCTCTCGCATTACAGCGCTGCAGGATGATCTCGCGCTTTCATTAGCAGCCCATCCGCTTCGTATCGAAGCGCCTATTCCTGGGAAGTCTGCGGTGGGTGTCGAAATTCCAAACACGTCAGTTGAGATGGTGCGCCTCAAAGAGCTTCTGATGTCCAAGGAATTTAAATCACGTAAAGGTGATTTAGAGATTCCATTGGGGAAAGATGTGGGTGGTCGCACATGGAGCACGCAGCTTGATAAGATGCCGCACTTGTTGGTGGCTGGTGCTACCGGTTCGGGTAAGTCGGTGTGTTTGAATACGATTATTACCGCGCTCTTGTATCAAAATAGCCCCGAAACACTGCGCTTCATCATGGTTGACCCTAAGAAGGTTGAGCTTTCAGCATATGAGGGCATTCCACACCTCTTGACGCCGGTGGTGACTGAGGTGAAAAAGACAGTGAACGCTTTGAAATGGGCAGTTGCTGAAATGGAGCGACGGTATACCCTCTTGCAGCACGCGACGAAGCGTAACATTGAGTCATACAACAAAGCATCAAGCGACAAGCTCCCTTACATTGTCTTTGTGATCGATGAAATGGCAGACTTGATGGTGTCTGCGCGTAATGAAGTTGAAAGTTTAATTATCCGACTTGCTCAAATGTCGCGTGCGGTCGGTATTCACCTGGTGCTAGCAACACAACGCCCGTCAGTTGATGTTATCACCGGGCTCATCAAGGCAAATGTGCCGACTCGTATCGCGTTTGCCGTTGCCTCGTCAATGGACTCGCGTACGATTTTGGACTCAACGGGGGCTGAAAAATTAATTGGAAAGGGAGACATGCTCTTTTCAAATCCTCAGCATAAAAAACCGGTTCGTATCCAAGGAGCATTCTTGTCAGAAGACGAGGTACAGCGTGTCGTTGAGTATATTAAAGAGCGTTCAAGCGAGCCTGAATATCTGGAAGGCATTACTGAAAAAGCATCTGGATCAGGTGAAGTTGATTTCTCAGACCCCAACGACGGCGATGAACTTTTTGACGAGGCAAAGCGTCTCGTGGTGGAGTCAGGCAAAGCCTCAACGAGCTTTTTGCAACGTCGTTTCAAGATTGGATATTCGCGTGCGGCACGCATCATGGATCTTTTGGAAGAGGCTGGCGTTGTAGGTCCTCAAGATGGAGCAAAGCCTCGCGAGATTCTGGTAACGGAACGTGAGATTGAAGATGATTTTTCTGAAGGATTTGATGTTGCCGAAGGAGAACTCCAGACCGATTATGAATCAGAGGAGTTTGAAGAAGTCGAAGAAGAGGTTGTTGAAGAACCAGATGAAACAGAAGAGCTGGACGAAGCACTTGAAGCGGCCGAGGAGTTGGATGAGGAAATCCACGAAGTTGATGAAGACGAAGCGGAAGATGAAGACGATTGGTTGCGAAGTAAATAGTCCCAACACCCCCGCGCAGGGGGTGTTTTTTTTCTTAGTGACGCGGTATACTGGGCTCATTGAAACATATGCACGAAACCCTTGGATCAGTATTACGACGATATCGGGAAGAGGCGGGCTTGAGTCTTGAACGGTTTGAACAGCTCACCAAAATTCCTCGATCAGTCTTACAGCATCTCGAGTCTGATAATTTAGAAAAGTTACCGGGCGATTTTTATATTCGCAAATATCTGCGGCTCTATGCGCAGTACCTCAAACTCAAAGAGTCTAAGCTGGTTGCTAAATATGAGGAGCAGGTTGAGGTAGGCCCAGCACCTACCCCACAGGCACCACCACAAGCACAGCAACGTCTGATCATTACCCCACAACTTTTAAAGTTAGGAGCAATAGCACTCATTGCCGTGCTCATCGTGGGATATTTGGTACTACAGGTTCGTAATATCTTTGAAGAGCCATTTTTAATCGTCACGGTTCCTTCTGAAGACTTGGTCATTACGGATAATTTTATAGAGATTCGTGGACAGGCAGAAAAGGAGGCAGATGTGTATATCAATAATAAACAAATCTTTACAGATGCGCGCGGCTATTTCCAGACGACACTGGACTTACAACAAGGAATTAACATCTTGCGGATTTCCGCGCAGAAAAAACACTCACAGGAAAGCATTATCTTTCGTGAAATCCTTGTTCAGCCCCCCGCTGTGGATAGCGCTGACACTGAAGCTGCAACACAGGAACAATAGCTACGCGCGCCTAAGATTGGCTAGAATATAAAGACGTGTTGATGAACCGTGAATTCCATACTTGACAAATTATAAACAGCTGACCTCTTGTACGGTATTTGTTCGGGTGCTATCATACGAGGGTCAGGAGAGGCTCTGAGCAGATATGCAGTGCCTTATCGGGTCAGCGTCTTTGGCGAAAACGCTCACCCACCACATACTATTTATTTACGATCTATGGCAAAACAAGCAGCAGAGACTAGCAAAAAAACGCAGGACGACCGTCACAAGGCGGCACTTGCCGCAATGGAGCAGATTAAAGAGCGTTTTGGAGAAGGATCAATTATGAAATTTGGTGAAGCCCAGCAGACGGATGTTGAGACGATCAGCACCGGATGTTTATCGCTTGACCTTGCGTTGGGTAAAGGTATCCCTAAAGGACGAATCATTGAAGTTTTCGGACCCGAAGCTTCAGGAAAGACAACCATCGCCCAACACATTGTTGCTGAAATACAAAAAGAAGGAGGCACTGCGGCATTTGTGGACGCGGAGCATGCGCTTGATCCGCAGTACGCACGCAAAATCGGCGTGAATATCGACGACCTTTTAATTTCTCAGCCGGATACAGGAGAACAAGCGCTTGAGATTGTTGAGACACTGGTGCGTTCAAATGCTGTTGATGTTGTTGTCGTCGACTCAGTTGCAGCACTGGTACCGCGTGCGGAAATTGAAGGCGAGATGGGTGATGCGCACATGGGGTTGCAGGCGCGCCTGATGTCACAAGCATTGCGTAAGTTGACGGGTATCATCTCAAAGACCAAAACAACGGTTATCTTCATCAATCAAATTCGCAACAAAATTGGTGTATTTTTTGGTAATCCGGAAACAACGACCGGTGGTAACGCATTGAAGTTTTATTCATCGGTGCGTATTGAGGTTCGTCGCGCTGCACAGATCAAGCAAGGTGAAGAGTTTATTGGTAACCGCGTAAAGGTGAAGGTCGTGAAAAATAAAGTTGCCGCACCATTCAAGTCGTGCGAGTTTGACATTATGTACAACGAAGGAATTTCGGTGAGTGGCGATTTACTCGACTTGGGTGTTGAGCACGGTGTCTTGGAAAAACGGGGCAACTCATACGCCTATCCGAACGTAGGAAGCGCGGAAGAAATCAAACTTGGTGTAGGGCGTGAGAATGCGCGACAATCACTTCGCCAGGACAAGAAGCTGATGGCAAAAGTACGCAAAGAAATTGAGGCAAAACTGAAGAGTGAAGAAGGCGCAGAGAAAAAATCTTCTAAAAAAGCAGAAACCCCAGACGTCGAAGCGTAAAGCAGACGATCATGAAAGAGCCTTAAATAGGCTCTTTTTGATTTTTAAACGCTTGACAAAATCCCATAAATAGGATATGAAGAAAGCATTGTCCATTTTCACAAGGGAGAAAAAGTATGCATCATCACCAACCAACCTCGTTGCGCGAGCAGCTTGCTGAGGTGGTGTTGCACCTCCTCAATGCGCTATCCGCGACGATCAAAGCCTGGGACATTGCCTGGGAGCGTTCGACATTTCGTCGCGGACTGATCGTTTCGATCGCCACGACGCTGGTGTTTTGGGTGTACAACATCAATGTCACCGTTGACGTGAAATCCACGCACGCGTCAGTCGCGCCGATCAAAGCGGTTAAGCAACCCAAGATGTATGAGCGCGAAGAGCCGCTGATCATCGATGCCACGTCGTTTGATTTTTCAAGTGACCTGCACCACACGATCCGCGTGTACTATGGCCTCAAGTATCGTCATCAGGTGCTGAGTGCCTGGGATCGCGTCTATCGCCGTTCTCAGCAGTATACCGAAGTCTTTGATCAGGTTGCCGATGAGCTGGGTATTCCGGCAGTCATACTGAAAGGCATCGCTGCTCGTGAGAGCAAGATGCAGCCTCACCTCATCTCTCCCGCAGGAGCGGAAGGCTTAATGCAGGTCATGCCCTCGCACTATGCGCTGCATGCGCAGGCGGCCGACTGGTGTGGCGATGAGCGCTATGAATGGCGTAACCCCTGCCACAACATCTATGCAGGTGCTCTGGTATACAAAAGTGCCCTGCATCAAGCAGAAGGTGATACGCTCCTTGCGCTCATGATGTACCATATGGGTGAGGAGCATGACATCTTCCAAACGGCGCGTGAAGTTGGCGCAAACTCCTTCCTATCGGTCTACCACGCGCAAAAGGACAACGAGAAGTACTATGCGCTCGAGGTCATGAGTTGGGTACTCGCCTTCGCCTCACATGAGATGTTTGGTCGCGTACAGCCCATGTACCACCCCAATGACCTCAAGACATTCACCGACAAAGTGAATGTTGCATCGTTACTGACGATCTATCCGGCGCAGACGCCGGTTGAGTAAGTCACTGCGGTGATTTCTACCCGCCACCCCCTCTTGCGAGGATGTGGCGGGTTTTTTCTTTGTGCGCAAAAAAGGCAGAGCTATTCGAGCCCTGCCTTTTTACGTTTATACGATGCGAGTTTGTGCTTGCGGATAGCAGCTCGCCGTGTTTGTTTGGCGCGTTTACTCAAACCCAGCTGACGAGGAGCTTGTTGCTGTAGTGCTGAGGCGATGAGTTCATTGAGCTTTTCAAGGGCATCTACTTTATTAGCGCTCAGGCTGCGCGAACTTTGACTTTCTACTCGAATGACACCGTCGGCACTCAAAAGATTACAGACGCGTTTGAGCGCAAGAGGGGCCTGTGGGTTGGTTCGATCGTCATGACAGAGCAAGAGCTTCTTTTCCTCATCACTCAGCGATGTTGATCGAGGTATCGTAAAATAGACAACGGCACGCGTCATATTTTTATTAACATGTTGCCCGCCCTTTCCCTGGCTGGTTGTTGCGCTGATACTGACGGCAGGATCCTGTTCGGTAATACGTGTTTTCATAGGTACAGTATAGCAAATTGTGCGCATGCCATTGAAGTAACAAAAAATCCTCGGGCATGTCCCTGAGGATTTTTTGGCAGTTATTTTGCGCGTTCAACGTACTCGCCCTTTTCGGTGTTTACGATGATTTCTTCACCTGATTCGATAAAGACAGGAACGTCGATGATAGCACCGGTTTCCAAGGTTACTTTCTTAGAGATATTTCCTTGAGAGTTTCCTTTTACTGCGGGAGGTGCTTCCGTAACGGTTAAGGTTACCTTGATTGGAGGGCGCACTGAGACGGGCTTTGATTCAAAATACATGATATCAACATCCGTATTTTCCTTCATAAATGAGAGGACATCACCAATCTGCTCGATCGGTAAGGCAAACTGCTCATAGGTTTGATTGTCCATGAAGTTTGCATTGTCCTCGTCTTTGTAAAGGAAGACTCCTTTGCTGCGCTCTAGATCAGCCTCTTCAACGCGCTCTCCTTGTGTAAACGTTTTTTCCAAAACGCTGCCATCAATGAGATTGCGCAGCTTAGTGATCAGATACGCCTTGCGCATCGCGGTCTTGTTGAAGCTGGTGTTGATGACCACATAGGGATGATCATTCAACTTAACCACGGTCCCCAGCTTGATTTGTGACATGTCCAACATAGTGTCGTGGATAATTTGATGTTAAGCGCTGGATTGAAGCGATGTTTAGCGAGGGATAAACGGCAACATTGCCATGAAGCGCGCGCGCTTGATAGCGGTTGCGAGTTTGCGCTGGTGCTTCGAGCAGACACCGCTGCGGCGGCGCGGCACAATCTTCATATATGAAGAGATGAAGCGGCGCAAGAGCTGCGTGTCCTTGAAGTCAACGTCAGTAATATTGTTGACGCAGAGATAGCAGTATTTCTGCTGATCTCGCAGATTTGTTTGCTTAGCCATAGATTAACAAGTTCTTAAATTTAGAATGGAATATCTTCGATATTGATTTCATCACCTTGAGAACGGTTGCTTGAAGGTTCATCCGCTTGAATCGTCGGAAGATCATGGGCACTTGATGCAGGCTGTGATGACTGCAATGGAGCCGGTTGACCGCTTCCTCCTTTAGAATCAAGCATGATCATGTTGTCGGCGACAATTTCGGTGCGATAGCGCTTCACGCCATCCTGCCCTTCCCAGTCGCGGGTTTGCAAACGTCCTTCGATGTAGACCTTTGAGCCGCGGCGTAAGTACTGGGCAACGATGTCAGCGAGGCCACGCCATGCCACGATGTTGTGGTATTCAGCACGCTCTTGTTTTTGACCGTTTTGATCTTTCCAGACCATGTTGGTCGCAACGGTGAATGAGGCAACAGACGCGCCTTGCGGAGTCTGTCGAACTTCAGGATCACGGGTAAGATTCCCGATGATCATAGCCTTGTTTAAGTTCATAGAAATAGCTCATGAATTAATAACGTGTCGTGGCTCTGGTTTATGTAGCAGCGCATTGATCACGTATGATTACTGTAGCATATCTTCACCCTCGAGGATAGCATCAAGCTTCTTGTCAAGGTCTTCGATAGCGATTTTCTCTTCAGGCTTTTCAGTCTTTGGCTTACGCGCCTTTGCTCGCTTTGGCGTCGGCGCTGAAGTTTCAGAATCATCCTCTTCTTCGTCAAAGATTGAGCGGCGGTTCTTTTCCTGTTCGGCGATCTTTTCGCGCAAGCGTTGTTCTGCCGCAAGTTCTTCTTCTGACTTGATGCGCTTGGTGACGATCAAGTGACGAATGATTTCATCAGTCAACTTGAGGGCGGTTTCGACAGCAGCCATTGAGCTGGTCTCCATGTCAAACTCGACAACCTCGTAGTAACCGTGCGACAACTTGTTAATTGGGTAGGCAAATTTATTTTTGCCCAATGATGACTCTTTGACAATCGTCGCTCCATTGTCAGTCAACATGGTGGCGACGGCCTTCTTGATTGCAGGCAGCTCGTCAATCGTGTACGTCATCGGAACGATGTACGTCAACTCGTAGTGTTGCATAATACGGATTAGTTAATGGTCAATGGTGTATGGCAAATAGTCCATTAACTATTAACCATCTACCATTCACTAGTTATTTAAAAAAAGATCGGGTTGCTACTCCCGAGTTCAAAACAGACAGACAGCTGGTATTTGTACGACCAGTGCATTGTATTGATTTGACTATTTGAGGCATGCAGAGCGCTGCCCCATTATCCACGCTGAGCGTGGTGGGAATAGTGGTTGCATAGTAGCGCATAGGGGTATTTTTGTCAATGATGAGGCCGTTATACTTGACTTTATTGTGATAACTTCGTATGCTGAAAGTATGATTTTGTTAGGAAACAATCTTGGCCTCCTCTTGTTGGGACAAGCACTCGCTTGAGGGGTTAGGGTTTTTCAAGACAATGTCACAGGAGATGTCTTTGGGAAACCAGGGACGTTTTTTATTCAGTACCTTACATCATGCTTGAAAGCAGGAGGATCTTGTGAAGCAGTCCAATACGATTTTGATCTTTGACACGACCTTGCGTGACGGTGAGCAGGCGCCGGGCAACTCCATGAAAACCGAGGAGAAGCTCCAGGTGCTCACCTGGCTCAAGAAGCTGCGCGTCGATATTATCGAAGCCGGCTTCCCTGCCGCATCGCAAGGAGACTTGGAGGCGGTGCGCGCAATCGCGCAGGCGTGTGGCGAGCCATCTGACCCGCGTGTCTGCGCTCTTGCCCGCATCGGCAAAAATATCGGGGACTACCTTGATATTGATATGGCCGCGGCTGCCATTCGGGATGCTGCCCACAAGCGCATCCATGTCTTCATCGCGACTTCGCCCATCCACATGCGCGACAAGCTGCGCATGGAGCCGGACGAAGTACTCAGCGCCATTCGGTGGGGCGTTGCATACGCCATGGAACGTGCCCGTGAAATTGGCGCTGATGTGGAATTTTCTTGTGAGGACGCAACGCGTTCTGACTGGAACTTTCTCAAAGAGTGCTATCAAACGGCCATCAATCAAGGCGCGACAACGATCAACATCCCTGATACGGTTGGCTATACGCTACCCGATACCTATGGTAGGCTCTTTGCCTTTTTGCGTGGGGCGCTCAAAGATCGCGAAGGAAGGTTTTTGGCAAACCCTACGAGTACCGTCATCATGTCCGCTCACGGACATGACGATATCGGCCTGGCAACGGCCAACTTCCTTGCTGCCTGTCAAAATGGCGCGCGGCAAGTAGAGTGCACGTTGTTGGGTGTTGGCGAACGTGCCGGCAATGGTCGGATGGAGGCCTTCGTCGCCGCTCTGGCAACGCATCATGAAACGCTGGGATTTACCACGGCGATTGAGCGGCGGTTTTTGACCCCCGCGTGTGAGGCGTTTGCGCGCATCATCAATCTGACGGTCGAGCCCCACCACGCAGTGGTGGGATTCAACGCCTTTGCTCATGAATCGGGCATTCATCAGGATGGCGTGCTCAAAAACAGCCTCACGTATGAGCATATGGAGCCGCACGAGTATGGCAACATGCAGCGCATCGTGCTGGGCAAGCACTCCGGGCGCCATGCCTTTCGTGCGCGGGTCAACGAGTTTGGCCTGGGCATGCTGATCACTGATGACCAAGTGGTTGACCTCTCGCGCCGTTGTAAGGCGTGGGCGGACGAGAACAAGAAGGTTCCCGACCTCAAACTGCTCGAGATCATCGCGCATGAACTGTTGGGGATCAACTTGGAGGGTGTGTATCACAAGCCTTCTGCACTGCTCCACCTCATCTGGCAACATCACATGAACTTCGTGAACCCCTTTGAATTTGTGGAACACGAGGTGCAGGGTGATCGCGTCCGTGTCGGCATGAAAGTCGGCGGTATCGACAAAGCAACGATCATCGAAGTCGGCGAGTACTCGGCGATTGACGGAATCTTCAAAGCGATCCATCAGTTGTCGGGTATGCGCGAGGTGCGATTGGGCACGTATCGCGTCATCAGCACAGAAAACCAGAGCTCGGAGAGCGATGGGCGTGTCTATTGTCAGGTCTTTCATGGCGATGATGATGTCGAGGTCGAGGCAACCGACAAAAACATCGAACGCGCATCGGCTCTAGCGTTCGTAACTGCCTTCAACCGGCTCTTTCTCAAGCTGCACATTCGTGAGCTCAACAAGGCAATCGCCTAAGCGCTCGCAGTTCACTTACTCCCCCCGGATATGTTCTGGGGGGAGTTTTTTAATGCTACGAATATACTAATAATGCGAATGCCGCGAATGACATACGAATACTGCGAATTAATTAATTCATTAACCAATTCACTAATCTTGAGCCCTCTCCTTCTATCGCTCTAGAACCCTATCATCTGATAGCTTCTGAATCTTCTGATAACTTCTGACAACTTCTATCCCTCCTTCCTCCATTAACCA
>CAYRMM010000017.1:0-9983 GCA_964425425.1 uncultured Gammaproteobacteria bacterium
CTCCACAACTTTACCGTCCTTGAGCAACTCCACATCTAACGCGAGACCTTTGAGCTCGCGAACGAGCACGTTAAATGATTCTGGAATTGATAACTCTTCAATAGGCTCTCCTTTAATGATCGATTCATAGGCCTTCGAACGTCCTGAGACGTCGTCAGACTTAATGGTCAAAATTTCCTGCAAAGTATGCGCTGCTCCGTACCCTTCGAGCGCCCACACTTCCATTTCTCCAAAGCGCTGTCCTCCGAATTGCGCCTTACCACCGAGTGGCTGCTGCGTAATCAGTGAGTATGGTCCGATACTGCGCTGGTGCATCTTATCTTCCACCATGTGCGCCAATTTGAGCATGTACTTGTATCCAACGGTTGACTTGTGATCAAATGGTTCACCGGTACGTCCATCATACAACTGCAGCTTACCGTCAGTCGGATATCCTGCTTCTTTGAGCAAGCTCTTGATCGTCTCTTCTTCAATACCATACAAGACCGGCGTCGCTACTTTAAAGCCAAGCTTTTGCACTGCCAACCCGAGATGCGTTTCCAAAATCTGCCCCAAGTTCATACGAGAAACGACACCCAATGGTGAGAGCATCACATCAATCGGCGTACCGTCCTCCAAGAACGGCATGTCCGCAACCGGCACGATACGAGAGATAACACCCTTGTTACCGTGACGTCCTGCCATCTTGTCACCAACCTGAATCTTACGAATGTCAGCAACTGACACCTGGATCATCTGAATCACGCCCGGTGGTAACTTGTCACCATTTTCCGCAGAGAAGGTTTTGATATCAACAACTTTACCGTGGTCACCGTGCTCCAAGATCAATGATGAGTCACGTACATCACGTGCCTTTTCACCGAAGATGGCGCGCAAGAGGCGTTCTTCTGCAGACAGTTCAGACTCACCCTTTGGCGTAATCTTACCGACCAAAATATCACCTGAACTTACTTCAGCACCAACGCGGATAATTCCGTTTTCATCCAAATTCTTCAATTTTTCTTCACCAACGTTTGGAATGTCAGAGGTGATCACTTCAGGTCCAAGCTTGGTTTCGCGAACTTCAACCTGATAGTGTTCGATGTGAATTGAGGTGTAGCGGTCATCGTGCACCAACTTCTCTGACAAGATGATCGCGTCTTCGTAGTTGTACCCTTGCCATGACAAGAAGGTAACCAACACGTTTTGGCCGAGTGCCAACTCACCATCCGCAATTGCCGGACCGTCTGAGAGCACCTGCCCCTTCTTCACCTTCTCTCCCATCTTCACGGTTGGGTGCTGATTGATACACGTTGAGGCGTTACTACGCTTGAATTTGTTTAAGTCAAAAGTATGCACGTCACCCTTATCAGTCACGAGTTCGATACGATTACCATCAACATACGAGATGGTTCCTTTGTCTGGCGCGATGGCAACATGCCCTGAGTAGTATGCGGCAACTTCTTCCGCACCGGTACCGACATACGGCGCCTGTGGACGAATCGTTGGCACCGCCTGACGTTGCATGTTTGTTCCCATGAGGGCACGGACCGCGTCATCATGCTCCAAGAATGGAATCATTGATGTTCCAATTGAAACGATCTGATTTGAGGCAACGTCAATATAATCAACCTGATTAAGGTCATATGTCGTCGGCTGCCCAAAGCGGCGAACTTCTCCCTTTGGGTTGATGAATTTCCCCGTTGAACGATCATACGGCGTATTTGCTGCCGTCGTGATTGAGCGCTCTTCTTGGAGTGCGTTCAGGTACACAACTTCATCCGTGACACGCGCCTCTGCTTTAAACTGCACCTTCTTGTCGCGCAGCACATCAATCTGCGCCTTACTGAGCACTGTTCCTTTTTTGAGTGTCTTACCGCTGATCGGATCAGTCACATCTTCCAACAACTTCTTTTCGACAATGCGATATGGGGTTTCGATAAATCCGTATTCATTGGTACGCGCATATGATGCCAAGTGTCCCACCAAACCAATGTTTGGACCTTCCGGCGTAGCGATCGGACAAATACGTCCATAGTGCGTCGTATGTACGTCACGAACTTCAAAGCCCGCGCGTTCACGCGACAAACCTCCCGGTCCCATCGCTGAGATACGGCGCTTGTGCTCCAATTCGGCAAGCGGGTTGGTCTGGTCCATGAATTGTGATAACTGTGAGCTCATAAAGAACTCTTTCACGACACCAATCACTGGACGCGCGTTCACCAAACGTGATGGTGACATTGAGTCGATGTCCATCGTTGACATACGGTCGCGGATGATACGAATCATACGCGCAAGACCGATACGAATCTTGTTTTGAATCAACTCACCAACAGCACGCACACGACGATTTGAAAGATGATCGATATCGTCTGGCGCGTTTTGGGTGATATTAAGCCGAATAACTTCTTTGGTGATATCAATCAAATCTTCACGGCGCAAGATACGAGTTTCTGGCGTGTTAGGGATGTCGTAATTGAAGCGATTGTTAATCTTGTAGCGTCCAACGCGACCAAAGTCATAACGATCAAAATTGAAGAACATTGAGTGAATCAATGACTTCGCGTTATCAGCAGTTGCCAAGTCTCCTGGACGAATACGCTTGTAGACCTCAATCAAACCTTCTTCTTCATTTGAGGCAGCGTCTTTTGCAAGCGTGTTAGCAATAAACGACATGTCAGGGTTGGTGTCGACATCCTTGAAGAGGGCGACGATCTCTTCGTTGGTGCCATACCCAAAGGCGCGGAAGAGTGAGGTCAACGCGACCTTACGCTTACGATCAATCTTCACCCACAACACATTGTTGGTGTCGGTTTCAATTTCAAGCCACGCTCCACGGTTTGGAATAATCTTCGCTCCGTAGTAACGTTTGCCGCGCAAAAATTCTGAGGTAAAGAAAACACCCGCCGATCGAATGATCTGCGACACAACGACACGCTCGATACCGTTAATAATAAAAGTACCGCGGTCAGTCATGAGCGGGAAGTCGCCCAAATAAATTTCTTGTTGCTGTTTTTTGCCATCAGCAAATTCCAGCTCTGCGGTCACGCGCAACGGCGCTTCGTAGGTAATGTTCTTTTCTTTTGACGTATTTTCGTCAAATTTTGCTTCGTCAAGATGATACTCCTTGAAACGCAGCTTAATGCCGCGCTCACCAAAGTCCTCAACGTCGCCAACTTCATTAAAGAGTTCCTCGAGTCCTGTCTTGAAAAACCACTCGTACGAACTCTTCTGGATCTCGATGAGATCTGGAGCTTCCATGTGCTTATGGAAGTCTGTGTAAAATTTGCGTTCCTGCGGAATCGCAAACGGGTTGCGTGGAGCTACCCGGTTATTCCCCTGTGCCTTTTTTGCCGCCATGCCGTGTGCACTTAATGAATTATTGAACTGTGTATGAAAATATGGTACACTGACCTCAAGAGCAGATGCTCCTGATGCGTTGTGAATTACCTCCGGCGCGTTTTTTTATTATCACGATAAAAAAACAAACAGCACCACCTACCCATGGTGTTGCTTTCAACACTTACGAATTGAGACCGAAGTTGAACCCCACTTTATATTGCGTATTATTATTAAGCGGGTGCGTTTAATACACAACACAGTTAAGAAAACGTCGCCTGCTTCAAGTCATACAACCCGAAGTAAGTAACTTTTCCAACGTGTACAAAACGTGTAAAGATTTTAGCTAAAATAGGGAATGTTGTCAATAGCATCGCGCCCTCAGCCCTCCTCACGATATCCACACCTTTCCCACAGATGCGCAAAACCCCCCTCAAACCCTCGTTTTCTTGACCATAGGGCGTACTCGTGATACAGTGCTATACTCTGTGGGAGCTGTCAGAGGATATCAGACGACAGGGCTTTAGAGCGATAGGAGGATAGAACAAAAGACCGAGGGTTAAGAACTCCTTCTCACCTTTATCCCATTCCCTAACGCCCTACCACCTAATCCCTACCCTGCCCCTCCATTGACCATACACCATTTACCATTAACCAGCCCCCATGTCCCAACGAACCGATCAATTCGCGCAACAGATCAAAGAAACACTGGCACTCATCATTGCCCGTGAAATTGAGTTTCCTGACGCTATCGTTGCCAGTATTACGCGCGTTACCGTCTCAGATGACCTCAAAAATGCTACTGTCTTTATCTCAGTCTTCCCTCATAATCGCCAAGGAACCGCCCTTGAGCTGCTCCGCAGCCAGGTCAAACACCTCCGCCATGAACTCGCCGGCGAGATTTTTGCCCGCGTCGTGCCGTTTCTGCGCTTTACGATTGATGACAAGGAAGCCTATGCCAGCGAGGTTGATCGCATTCTTGATGAGCTCAATACCCCTACCGACGAAGCATAAGACGCGCAAACCATGACTCCCGCTCAATTACTCGCGGAAATTACCGCGCATCGCAATATTTTGTTAATTTCACACGCCAATCCCGACGGAGACACGCTTGGCTCGACCTTGGCGTTGGCACACTTTCTGCAGGAACGCGGCGTTGCCCATGACCTCTTTTGCGCAGACACTCCCGCATCATATTTCAACTATCTTCCCGGCATCAACCGTTACCTCACCTCACTTTCTCAACTTGACCTCAAGAGCTATGATGCGTTCATCTGTTTAGATCATGGGTCATTAAAACAGTCAAAGGTGCATGACCACCTCATGCCGCACCTACACAATGTCACCTGTATCAACATTGACCATCACATTACCAACGAACGGTTTGGCACCTGCAACTATATCCAGTCAGATGCCTCCTCGACTTGTGAGGTGATGTATGATTTTTTTGTTGCCAACAACATCTCTATCTCCCGACCCATGGCAACCTGCCTCATGACGGGTATCATCACCGATACGGGAAACTTTACCAATTCGGCGACGCGCCAATCATCGCTGAATGCGGCTTCTCATCTCGTGCGTTTGGGTGCGAAAATCCCCGAAATCAACCAACATGTGATCAAAAGTAAAAATATCCCCTCACTGAATGTGTGGGGCGAGGTCTTTTCACGCCTAACGATTAATCCGACGTATGGCCTTGCATACACCGTCATCACACACGAAGATCTCGAGCACAGCCGCGTGCAGCGTGACGCGTTGGACGGACTCGTTAATTTTTTGAATAACCTTGAGGGAGTGCGCTGCGTGATGCTCCTCATCCAAGAATCACCGGAGCTGATCAAAGGCTCATTGCGCACAACGCGCGATGACGTCGACGTCGCAAAACTTGCCGCATTGTGGGGTGGCGGTGGACACAAGAAAGCAGCGGGGTTCCAAGTACAGGGAACACTCACGCAAACACCACACGGCTGGCAAGTTGCCTAATCGACCCGTATTACCTATAATGGACATACCATTCATAAAACTATTGCTATGACGAATGAACGATACCAGTACTTAGTGCCAACCGTTATCGAAAAAACTCCCATGGGAGAGCGTGCGTTTGATATTTACTCGCGCTTACTTAAGGAGCGTATTATCTTTTTGGGCACGCCCATTGATGATACCGTTGCCAACATTGTCATTGCCCAACTGCTCTTCTTGCAGGCAGAGGATCCGAAAAAAGATATTCACCTCTACATCAACTCTCCGGGAGGTTCTGTTTCTGCCGGTATGGCAATCTATGACACGATGAACTTCGTGAAGCCGGACGTCTCGACCATTTGTATCGGACTTGCAGCATCAATGGGAGCCTTTCTCCTCTCATCAGGCGCCAAAGGGAAACGCTTTGCTTTGCCGAATGCTGAAGTCATGATTCACCAAGTACTCGGTGGCGCGCAAGGACAGGCTTCTGACATCAAAATTGCCGCAGAACACATCCTCAAGACCAAAGACCGCCTCAATGACATCTTGGCGGCAAATACCGGGAAGTCAAAAGCACAGGTAGAAAAAGACTCAGACCGCGACTACTACATGAGTGCGGATGAAGCCAAAAAGTACGGCATTATTGATAAGATCATTAAGTAATCCTCTAAAAGGAGCCATGCTCAGCAGGGCTCCTTTTATTATTTCGCAAAAAGAAAAAAACCCCGCCTCTCGATAAACTCGAGGCGAGGAACGAACGGAACCTGTCCCGACCATCCGTAGCTGCATCACGCCGAACGTGGTGAACGAAGACCGGGGGGGAGGGTATCGAAGAAATACTCATTAGCATCCGAGTGAGAGATGTATAATACCCCTCCTCCCTCACTGGAGGCATCCCAACAAGAAACGATAAAAAACTCACCCCTCGCCCATCTCGTTCGAGGCGAACTGGTAATTGTACTTCTGTACAGCAACTTTCCTGTTTCCAGGAAGTATTTCCACGCAATCAGAAGTCGCTCCGTCAAGGTGAACTTGAGTTGATCGTCAATCTTGCATTCGTGATTCTCATCTTCAATGATATCGCGATACCAAACGGCGTAAGCCTCATTTTGAGCAGTACGAGGACTGTTCATATCCAGCTCATCCAGGCTGAGATCTTCATCACGCCGATTGACAGGCATGACCTGTCCGCACAGTTCGAATGCTTGTCGCGCGGTCATTCCTTGAGGAACAACAATCAACCGATCGAAATCAACTTGGTGAGGCAAGATGATGACCTTTGCAGGATCAATGATGATGCCGACACTTGCGTAGGCCTGAGCCCAGCTTTGTAGCTGCTGCTCGACCCGCTCTGATGCGATCGACGACTGTTCTGTTGCCATTACCAAACTCCTCTAAAAAGATCGTCCGATTTTTACAGTCGGATATACTGCCGGTTTCATTATTAAACCCAGGGAGCTCCTTCTTTATCCTTCCACATCTCAAAGAAGTAACTCTCCAGCCTCAATAATCATACAAATGTACTATGACTTTAAAGTTTCGTCAATATTGCCAAGACAACAAGCTCTTCAGAGGGGCTAATATTAGCAACTTGCTTCTGACTAGGGCTTTGTCCACACCCCTTCCACAGCCTCATAACAGCTTGTTCACTGCGGGACTCTTGACAATTCCCCAATATCTGCTATACTGCCAGGACCGATAAATTTCCTTTCATTCTTTTTTGTTGTCTTTGAGGGCCGGCAGGCACGATAAGCATGGGAGCAAATTTCTGTTTGGATCTGGCCTTGGCTCGATCCCTACAATAATTTGCTTTCTTGTCTGCCGACTCTTCAAGATAACCCCCCCCCTCGTAGTGCGACCATAAGCTGGCAGGCACGATAAGCATGGGAGCAAATTTCTGTTTGGATCTGGCTTTGGCTCGATCTCTACAATAATTTGTTTTCTTGTCTGCCAACTCTTCGACAGGCTCAGAGTCTGGGCACGAAGAGTTGGTAGATGACCCTGAACATAGTTGAAGGGTCTGCCAACTTATGAGCACACCTCGAGTGAACTAAAAAATCGAGCGTCATGCTCGATTTTTTTATTCTGCAATAACTGCCTCAGCACCCGGCGTTTCCGTATCTTCTGTCACCTCCCCCTCTCCTTGCGGTGACGTCGTCTCTTCATCGGTACTGAGCGACTCAACACCTACCAGACACACAGCCTGCCATGGGCGATAATTTGAATGAAACCGCTCTTCTTCCTGAGTCCCATCACCACGCGTGATGAAGCGATCAAAGTACGCCTTCACACCCGCATGCGCGGCCTCGGTGCATTTCTTTTGCCCGACCGGCAAATCAGTCGTTTCAATAATCTTGGTTGGTGGTGCCGCTACCCAATCATACGTCACGGGATCTGTCATCTCAACTTTTCGTCCATCAGACGTCCCCCAAATTTCATAGACGAGACGCGAGCGCGCAGTGTCGTTAATGGTATGAATAAGAATATGATGCCCGGTATCATTTTTGAATTTAAAGTCGGGCGCCGGATCATAAATCGTCGCGTCGGTTCCGATCGGGCTGTAGTAGCTTACGGTGTATGAATGATTACGACGTTCAGTGATATCAAGTCCTGCGTTGAGCGCGGCACGAAACATCGTTGTTGAAACTTGGCATAATCCTCCTCCATATTCCGGCTTAGTTTCATTACCTTTAATGACCAATTCCGGTAAATACCCATTTGACGCGTCAACCGCTCCCAGATATTTCAATGCTGAAAACTCTTCGCCCGGCGCCAATAAAATACCGTCATATGACTTACGCCCAACTTCAATGTTATGCCGACGATTTACTGGTGAACCGCTATAATCAGACTCACCGATCGCCAACAATTCGGTGATTCCCAAATCATTCAAATCAGCAAGCTCGATCTCGGCAACAGCTTCATCCACCACAAGCTCAACCTGCACAGCACCCTCCCGTTGCCCCTCTGTGAAAAATGAAGCGATGATCAAATCAACGCTCTGTTCAATATTCACCGTGCGGCCCGAGCGCTGCGGCACAAACTCAAGCACCTCAGTCTTGTCATCATTAAAGCATAAAATCGCATCGGTTGGCTCAGTATTAAGCGCCCCCGCCAATTCGGTAACATATGCTGTTAATTTTTCACGATTAAAGGTTAGCTCAACTGCCCCTTCATCAGTTCTGATAAACTCAAGATAGTCACGATACGTATCAGGTTGCAACGTCCACTCGGTCCCATCATATGCGACAACCAGCGCACGTCCCGCGTCCAACACCGCACGCACCTCATCGAGTCGCGCCTCAACATCAGCCTGAGAAACGCTCGGCACAAAATCAATGAGCGCCACTTCGATCGGCTCCATTCCCACTAAGGTTAATGAGTCACGTACCTGCTGAAGCGCTCCATCATAATCAAGGCGGCGTCCGGCTGCGGCAGGCTGCACCTCGATGCGGTCTCCTTCAAACACGAGTTGCGCGTTTTGTCCCGGATCTTCCAGCTTGCCAAAATGTAACTGCAGCGTTTCGCGCAACTTATCTTCAGCGACAAAAAACTGTAGCGGCAAAACCTCCTGACCAAACAAAGCGCGTGCTTGCTGCGCGGCATTCACGACAATGTTACTTGAACGCCCAAAGCTGTAGGCATCAGCAATCATCTCATCAACATACAGGCCGATAATCTCGTAGGTTAAGTCAGGGTCATTGATACCTGATTGCGTCGGTGTCAGCGCCACCGTCATGCCACCGGCACGAAACGGAACCCCTCGCTGATCCAAGTTTTGAACATATGACTGAAGAAGGGCTCGCGCTTCATACGTTGTCTTACCTCCCACCTGCACACCATCAATAGCGACCCCCGGATAGATATGCTGCGCGTGATACGCGTTATACGCAACAACCGGCATCGTCAAAACGAGCATCAAAATGCCAATGACAAAAAGAGCGGTGATATACGCCGCCCGCTCTGCCGTGTGCTCATCGCCGGCACGAAATTTATTTTTCAGTGTCTTCCACATGAAGCAATTCATTAAGCGTTTCTTTTGCCATGTCACGAACAGTCTTCTCTTCTTCTGTTTCCGTAAACACCGCGTACAACACATCCCCTACCTGAATGTCCCCGCGCAATGCAGCAAGCGTGATAGTCATACGCTGACCATCGGTGGTTTCCAGCGTCGCCTGTCCATTCTGAACAGCGCTGACGGTAAATTTAATTTTTTGTGATGACTCTGACATTACTTGTGCTTTTTAACAGGAATTGAAACGGTCTTCGTGCGCTCAATTTTTGGTAAGCGGATCGTCAAAATACCGTTTTTGAGCTCTGCATCTATCTTATCGGGATTTACCTCAACTGGCAAGATGATTGAGCGAGAAAACCCTCCCCAGTAGCATTCTTTATAAAAATAGTGCGAATCTTTCTGCTCTTTGGTCTGCTGACGCTTACCGCGAATCGTCAATAAATCATCATGCAAGAAAATGTCTAAATCTTCCGGTTCCACACCGGCAATCGTTGATTTGATGATAATTTCATCATTGGTTTGGTATACATCAACTGACAACTGCCCCTCGTAATCCTCCATAAACCATTGTGGTTCCGTGGCACGCGCAGCCGAAGGCACGCCTTCGAGAAGTTCATCGTCGGCATCAAACCCCTTTTTGAGTTCGTCTAAGTTGGTGAAAAAAATTTTACCGTCAGACATAGTACTC
>CAYRMM010000017.1:10054-11325 GCA_964425425.1 uncultured Gammaproteobacteria bacterium
TTATTCAATGTTTGTAGTATAGCATACTTGCCTCAACCACGCGAAGATATCCACACAAACACCGTACGTCGGGAGTGATGCAATGGTATACTATAAAGACCGAGGTTGCCGCATAATCGAAAGGAGTATCTGCGCAGCACCTCACCCGCGCGAACGTGTGGTACGTTCACGCACCATCAGCAACCACTCTTCCACGAGGAGGCAGGAATGCCCCGGAAGTCGGCCACCTAAGACTCAGTCATGAGTACGGCGGTGGCTACTCACTATCCCTGCCGGAGGGTTCGTCCCGCTGCCAGAAAGCGCGTCATGACGACGCCAGCGCCTGGCACGTTCCGGCATTGTGGCAAAGGTGGCCTGTCACCGCGCGACCCCCTAGGGGTCACGGTCTCGTACTCATGTCCGACTGGCGTGGCGTACAAAGACTGGCAGCGGTGGTATCGCCGCCCTTCCATTTGCCACTAGCGCTCTCCAACGCGCAACGCGTTGTCTGTCGCTCGTCGTTTGTCAATGCGTGCAGCATGAACGGCTGAGTAGTCGTTTTGGGAAAGCACCTCAGCGCACACCGCCGCGCTGAGCCAAAACACACGGTCACCTCCTTGCGGGGGTGACCATTTTAATTCCTATTTTTTCTTTACCTGATACTCTTCAGACGCAAGCCACGCTAGGTCAAAGATAGTTTTGAACGTTTTGTGCATTGCCTCATCTTCGATGATGATACCAAATAATCGATCAGTTGAATTGATAATAACCACTTTGTTATCATACAGCACCATCTCGCCAAAGAGTGGGAACTTTTCCTGCGGCAACATGCGACGCTCTTCGTTTTTCAAAAACTCCAGGTGTTGCACCGGTTGCTTGGCTTCATAGGTCATGATCGTGCGCACCTTAAATTCTTTTTTGTAAAAAATACGACGATGATCATTTTCTGATACTGGATATTTTTCACTCGCCAATGTCCAATTGAAAATATTATCAAACGAACGGCTCTTTGAACGCGCGATATCATTTTGGATCATCTTGACTGATTCACGTCCCTCGAGCAAACGAACATTCACCTTAGTTCTGTTGAGATTAAACAGCTCCTGCAGCTCGGGGATCACCATACGCGCCTCACCCATGCGCTCCTCAACATCATTTTTTTTCTTCTCCAACACGCGCAACAACTGAATTGGATCCTCTGCTTGGAACAGCGTTTTTTTATCTTTCGTGATTTGCGAAGCAAGTCCCGCGTCAACCAGCGAATCCAGCATGACATAGGTTGTAGCACGATT
>CAYRMM010000018.1:0-3899 GCA_964425425.1 uncultured Gammaproteobacteria bacterium
TATTCTTTACCGTATCCCAGATCTTTCATAAGTTTGGTGGGTGCGTTGCGCAAGTGCAAAGGAACTCCTTCATTAGGCAGCTCATGAATATCACGACGTACTTGATTGTAGCCTGTATATAACGCATTACTTTTCTTTGATTGCGCCAAATACACGACCACTTGTGCCAAATTAACGGCGCATTCCGGCATGCCAATGAACTGGCATGCCTGATATCCGGCAACTGCCTGAGGCAGGGCAAACGAATTCGCAATCCCCACATCCTCAGAGGCAAATCTAATCAACCGGCGCGCTATATACAAAGGATCAGCGCCGCCCTCTAACATACGCCCCAACCAGTACAGCGCAGCATCTGCGTCCCCACCACGCATGCTCTTGTGCAATGCCGAAATGACATTATAAAACTCCTCGCCTCCCTTATCAAAGATAACGTTTGAGCGAGCAACAGCGTCTTTGATGATCTCAAGCGTCACAAGACGCTCACCGTCTGTGGCCGGCGATGTTCCCGTAATCGCTATCTCCAATACATTTAATACGCTCCGCGCGTCACCCTGCGCTGTGTGCAATAAAAACTCTAAGGCATCATCCTCAACGCGTGCGCGCAAAGCACCAAGGCCCTTCTTTTCATCACTCAATGCCCGCTGTGCAATCACGCGCAAATCATCGATATCCAACATCTCCAAGACAAAGACGCGACAGCGAGATAGTAAGGCGGCATTCAGCGCAAAACTAGGATTTTCGGTCGTCGCGCCAATCAACGTAATCGTACCCTTCTCAACATGCGGCAACAACGCATCCTGCTGTGATTTATTGTACCGATGAATTTCATCGATAAAAAGTAACGTTCGTGTTCCCAACCGCTGCATCGCCTGTGCTTCTTCGACAATTGAACGGATCTCCTTCACCCCCGAATCAATCGCACTCAGCTGACGGAATTCAGCCTTAGTCATGGCGGCAATAATACGCGCTAACGTGGTCTTCCCTGATCCGGGAGGACCCCAAAAGATCATCGATGGTACCCGATCTTGTTCGATAATTCTACGTAACAGTGATGCTTGACCGACAACGTGCCCTTGCCCGACGTATTCCTCAAGCGTCGTGGGTCGCATGCGATCTGCTAATGGTTGCGTCATGCAGGTATAGTATCATACCAAAAAGTGAGGTCAAACCTCACTTGTCAAGATTTCTTCTTTTTCATAGACGTCGCAACAGCCGTCCTTTCTCCCGCAGTTTGGGCACCGCGCATCAACGCCACCAGCAAGGTAGCAGGTGCGCGGTACACCGCAAAACGGGCATGTTGTATACCGAACTTGAGTCATTACGCCTTATAACAAGCGCATTTACCAACCGAAAGTTTGGTAAGTGCGATAAGCACGAGAGCTGCCGGCCAGATCAATGCGTTGGTTGCAGCACTCACAACACCCAAGGCAGTTAAAAGAAAAGAGAGTCCAATCACCCCAACAAGCGCTGGGACGATCTTGTGGTGCATGCAGCCGCAATGTTTGCAGTTGTGGCACGTTCCTGGCGTGTGTTCCATACCAAAAGATTATGAATTACATCTATGTTTATTATAAACCTAGGGGCAGCTGACTCCAAATAGTTATCAACAAGCTTTTACTATTCGTTGCGGGGCTTAAAATCAAGCGCGATCGAGTTGATGCAGTATCGTTGCCCCGTCGTCTCTTGTGGTCCGTCGGCAAACAGGTGCCCCAGATGCCCTCCACACTGCTTGCAGTACACCTCAGTGCGCTCCATGCCGTACGCAGTATCAGGGCGCGTACCGATATTCTCCGCAATTTCAGGCCGGTCAAAACTTGGCCATCCGGTACCCGAATCAAATTTGGCATCAGAACTAAAAAGCGGTGCCCCGCATGCCGCACAATGGTACATACCATCGCCTTTGAAATCCCAATACTTATTACGAAACGCCGGCTCTGTGCCACATTGCCGCAACACCTCATACTGCTCAGGCGTCAATGTTTCTTTCCACTCTTGATCTGTTTTTTCTATCATAGTGTTTTCGCTACTTTCGTAATGCCTCAATAGGATCTAAACGCGCTGCTTTTTGCGCGGGGATATATCCGGCGAGGAGTCCTACGATAATTGAAACGCCCAGCGCAATAACAAAGAAATGCGGTTCAAAAATTGCCGGCCAATCAAAGCCTTGAGACTGTGCCCCAAAAGCAACAGCGTAAATAATACCTATTCCCAGTATAACGCCTAAGAGACCTCCCAACAAGGTGATGGCCATGGATTCCAGTAAAAATTGGCGTCGAATCGCCTGCTGCGTCGCCCCGACCGCTTTGCGTAGCCCTATTTCCTCGGTACGCTCAGTGACTGAAACAAACATAATATTCATAATCCCCACGGACCCGACAATGAGCGAAACAGACGCTATGAGTAACAACAAGATTGATGCAGCTCCCGTCACATCACCCAAAATTGATAACCCCTCTTCAAAGGTCGTGACAGCAAAGTCATCCTTGATTGGATCGGTAATTTCATGACGCTCTCGCAAAATATCCTCGATCTGCGCCTTGGTAAAATCGGCAATGTCATTGCGCTCAACTTGCGCGAAGATAAATGACACATGATTGATACCCAACAGCTTCTTTTGAACGGTTCGAATCGGAAGATAGATCATATCGTCTGTGTCAAAAAACAGATTCGCACCCTTTTCATTAAGCACGCCAATCACTTCAAAATTAGTGCGGCCAATACGAATGCGCTTGCCAACCGGATTTTCATCTCCAAAAATTTTAGTCGCTTTCGTCGCTCCCAATACGGCAACCTGCGTCAAACTCTTGTCTTCAGCATCCGTAAAAAACCGCCCTTGCACAATTTCATGCGGATCGATATCAATATACGAAGCATTTACACCATACAAAAAGCTGTTTTCATCATACCCCTGATAGCTGACAATCTTTTGGTCAAGCACCGCGGCGTAGTAGTCCGTCACGTTATCAAGCTCCTTCACTGCTTGGGCATCATCAAGCGTGAGCGTATTGATAATCACCCCTTGCCCAATGCCGGTGGCATTTTCGGTAGAGGTATGTGCCGTACTTGGTACTTTAATTTCGATTTGAATATAGTTCGTACCAAATGAGTTTAACTGGCTTTCCAAAAGATACTTAATCCCCTCACCCGTGGAAAAAATAGCAAGCACGGTAGCGATACCAATCGTAATACCAACCACCGATAACAAGGTGCGTCCCTTATGGCGCAATAAACTCGTTTTTGCAATCGTGAAAAGTGAAAACGTCTTATTCATAGCGAAGTGCTTCAATGGGATCAAGTTGCGAGGCGCGATACGCAGGATACAGGCCAAAAATCAGCCCAATCGCCACAGAAAAACCAACCGCCAAACCAATCGACCAAGCGGTAATCACAAAATCCCACGCATATCCAAGCTGTGCCACAATGAGCGCGATCATTGCGCTGATGACAATACCACTGATGATACCGATGATACCGCCAATCGTTGCAATCACGATCGCTTCAACCAAAAATTGAGTGACGATATCATACTCACGAGCGCCAATTGCCTTGCGTAATCCAATCTCTCGCGTACGCTCGGTAATTGCCACAAACATAATATTCATAATACCAACCCCACCCACAAGTACTGAAATCGCCGCAACCGCGCTCAAAAAATATTTAATGGCATCGGTAATCGTTGTCAACACTCCTAATGCTTGTGCTGTCGTGCGAATCGTGAAATCATCCGGCTCGCTGGAACGCAAGTCGTGTTCTTCACGCAACACCTGTCGAATTTCTTCAATTGCCTCATCAATACGCTGTTCGTCCGCAATTTTGATGCGCGCAAATGTCAGATAATCAATACCAAGGAGTAACTTTTGCGCGGTGTCAAGTGGTATAAACGCATAGTCATCCGTATT
>CAYRMM010000018.1:3935-8113 GCA_964425425.1 uncultured Gammaproteobacteria bacterium
GATGTTCCACGCTCCTCAAAGACACCAATAACGGTAAATAACTGCTTACCGATTTTGACACGCTTCCCCAGCGCGTCTTCAAAAGGAAATAACTCATCTTCAAGATTTGAGCCCAGCACAACAACACGCGCTAATGACTGTTGTTCATCTAGGTCAAAAAAACGACCGGTCACAAGATCAACCTCCTCAACCTCCGGGTATTCATGCGACACACCTAAAAAAGTAGCGTCAGTGCTTGTCGCCTGATATTGCATTGTTTCAATACCACGCACATATCCGCTCGCGGCGGCAATGGTTTCGATCCGGTTACCTGAGCGCATCGCCTCAAGGTCTGATGCCTTCAAGGAATTCACCGTAATACCAAGCACCGCCACCGGTGGACCTGATTCTTCAGATTCACCGGGAAAAATAACTACTAAGTTCGAGCCAATGCTGCGCACCTGATCTAAGATTAAATTTTGCGCGCTGGCGCCGACTGACAAGACGATAATCACCGACGAAATACCGATAATAATACCAAGCATCGTTAAAAAACTACGAGACTTATGAGCCCGTAGCGCCTGGAGTGCTGAAATGACGGTATGCTCAAACTTCATGGTTATTTCTGCAATTCTCCGTTAATCGCAAACTTGCGTTCAGTGACTTCGGTATCACTTTCAATCAAACCATCTTTGACGCGAACGATACGACGTGCGTGTTCGGCTGTGTATTTCTCATGCGTCACCAAAATAATAGTCTTACCTTCATCGTTGAGACGCTGCAAGATGTTCATGACCTGTTGTCCTGATTTGGAATCCAGGTTTCCCGTTGGTTCATCAGCAAAAATAATATCAGGATTGTTCACGATAGCCCGCGCCACCGCTACGCGCTGACGTTCACCACCCGACAACTGATTTGAAAGATTATTGATACGATGCGTCAGCCCAACCGCATCAATCGCCTTACGCACATCGTCATCGTTAATTTTTTTGGAGCTGTACCACAAAGGTAATTTAACGTTATCAAAAACAGAGGTCTTCGGTAAGAGAAAAAATGACTGAAAAACAAAACCAACATTCTCATTGCGGATTGCGGCAAGCTCGTCGTCGCCAAGCGTGGCAACATCTTCATCTTTAAAATAATATGACCCCGTCGTCGGTCGATCCAAAAAACCAAGGATGTGCATCAACGTTGACTTCCCCGATCCGGAAGGCCCCATAATGGCGACAAATTCTCCCGTATCAATCTCGATATCAATGCCGTGCAATACCTTGGTGGTAATCTCTTCGTTTGAGTATGCTTTAGTAACCTGTGCTGTTTTGATCAACGGCATACGCTACAACTCACGTTCAAAAACAATGACCTCATCACCCGCTTGCAATCCTGAAGTGATTTCAATTAACCCGCCGTCACCGCGCAACCCTGTTGTCACGAGCGCTCGCACAATACCTCCGTCCTGAGTGCGAATACGGACATACTTTCCTTCCTCGTCTTGCAAGACAGCACGCTGCGGAATCACCACCACATTGTCTCGTTGATTCGTTAAGATATCAACATTTGCCGTCATCCCATTTTTCACCTCATACTCCATGGGATCTAACGAGATTGTTACTTTGTAGTACACTACATCTTGAATAATCGTCTCTGCCTGATCAATGCTGGTCACAACACCTTCAAACACCACTTCATCACCATACGCGTCAAGCGTTGTGTGTGTTACGTTACCAATAGACAATTTCGCAATATCTGATTCGGGAATATCAACCTCAACTTCGTACGTCCCCTCACCGAGCAACGTAACAATCGGCTGAGCCGCAGTTATCGATTCATTCGCCTTTACCGTGACCTTAGCTACTTCTCCTGCATATGGCGCGATAATCTGATAATCCTCAAGTTGCGCGCGTAATGCGTCAAGCGCCGCTTGTGCCTGCGTTACCTGCGCTTGAGCAATAGCAATTTCAGCGTTTGTCGCCGAGGCGCGCGCTAAATCATACTGGGCGCGAGCCGTCTCAATCGCGGCCTGCGCCTGACTCAGTTGATAATCGTGCGTCGCTACTGCCTGTGCCATCTTTGATTCAGCCGCGTCAAATGTCGCCTGTCGCGCGTTCAACGTAATGGGCTGCTCTGTTCGTGCTGACTCATATGCCTGCTCCTTTGTCGCAAGCTCCAATGCCACCGTATCCACACTCACTTGCTGCGCTTGGAGCGTATTAATATCGGTGCTTTGCTGTGTGGCCGAATAAGTGCCGATCCGTAATGTTCCTTCAACTGCCGCGATAGCATATGTCACCAACGCTCCTGTGCGATCCAAGAGTGCTTGCGCAGCGTCAACAGCATCGGCAAGTGATTGCACTGAACCTGACGACTGGGCGATTGCAAATGCGGATTGCGCCGCACTCACATCATCAGGAATTTCCTCAAGGATTGTTTCAGTGAAGAATTTTGCAGAAACGTTGTTGAGCCCAAAACCAGAACCGATCTCATTGCTTGTGGTTACCTCATCAGTTGTTTGAATCGCCTGTTGAGCAGTATTAATACTCTTTTGGATGCTTAAAAGAAGACTTTGACGCGCGTTCGTTACCCCAAGTTCTGTACTGACCAAGGCGTCATCAAGCGCTTTTTGCGCATTACGCACCTCAACCGCGTAAGCAGCCTTTTCTGCCTCAAGTTTGACACGCAATGCTTCATATTCGTTTTGAGCATTTTGATACGCCACGTAAGCAACCCGCACCTCGGCATCTTTTGCGCCTTCAATAACCTTCTGGAGATTTGCCCGTTGCGCCGCAACCGCAGCTTGTGCCTCTCTAATTTTATTGCTTAATGACGTATTTTTAAGCGATGCCAAAACCTGCCCTTCTTCAACCAAATCACCAACCGCAACGTCAATCTCTTCAACTTCTCCCGAAACGGCAAATGTGAGATCAACGGAAGCATCAACAGCAACCGTACCCGTGACTGACACGGTCTGACGAATCGTTCGCGTCTGTGCGCTTTCGGTAATATACTCAACCGTTGGTGCCGCTGGACGTAATGCGCCATAGGCAACACCGCCGATCAGCACAACGCCAATCGCCGTCATAATTTTATGCGCACGAAACCAATTCAGTAGTTTTTTCATGATGCGTCTATTATAGCAAATCAAGGGTGCCCGCAAAAGCCCCCTCTACTTAAAAACCCTGCCAATGGCAGGGTTTTCATGCTTCTTATGTTAAAATTGACCGCTTGTACGCCTCGAGATTCTCCAGCGCGATACCGGTACCACGGGCTACACAATAGAGCGCGTCATCTGCCACATATGCCGGTACGCCCGTGGCGCGCGAAATGAGCTGATCGATGTTGCGCAAGAGTGATGACCCCCCAGACATGGTAATCCCCTTATCAATCACGTCAGCGGCAAGCTCGGGCGGCGTTTGATGTAAGACTTCTTTCACCGCCTCGACGATACCTTCAAGCTCATTGGTAATCGCGTCAACAACATCATTCGTATTAATTTTAATCGTCTTCGGTAAACCGGTGACCATGTCACGCCCACGAATCTCCATGACAATCGGATCATCCAAATACAATGCCGAACCAATAGTAATTTTAATATCTTCTGCCGTACGTTCACCAATCGCCAGATTAAAGCGACGACGTGCATGCTCCACAATTGCCGCGTCAAATTTGTTACCACCGATACGCACCGACTTCACGGCAACAATACCTCCCAATGAGATAACCGCGATTTCAGAGGTACCACCACCGATGTTAATGATCATGTTGCCCGATGGCGAACCGATCGGAATATTGGCACCAATTGCGGCAACCAATGGCTCTTTGATGATGTAGGCATTCTTCGCCCCGGCGGCAATGGCCGCATCTACCACAGCACGACGCTCAGTCGACGTAATGCCGGCTGGGACGGATAACATAATCTCGGGACGAAAGACGCGAATACCTCCCAACGCTTTATTGATGAAGTAGCGCAACATGGCTTCTGTTGTGCGATAGTCGGCAATCACACCTTCTTTGAGCGGACGCGTTGCGACAATCGTATCAGGCGTACGACCAAGCATTTCTTTTGCCTCGATACCAACCGCCATGATCTTTTTATCAATCACTGAAATAGCAACAACCGAAGGTTCGTTAATCACAATACCTTTCTTAGGTAAGTGTACCAAGACATTCGTCGTTCCAAGATCGATTCCGATTTTTTTACT
>CAYRMM010000018.1:8213-10180 GCA_964425425.1 uncultured Gammaproteobacteria bacterium
TAGCGGTATCGGTCGTTAAATAAGCCTTCAATACTCCCCTGCGGACTTGAATTCCTTATACTTGTATCAAAATCCAGGTCAACGGTCAAATAGTGACTCGTCCCCGGTTGCTTTTGATAGAGGAGGTTATACCGTCCTTCGCTAATCGCCTGCGTGACTGACGGAGGCAGTTTATAGACGAATGTCAGTTCATTAATTTCACGCGGCTCGGTTGAGATAAAGGCCCCAAAGACTGTTTTACCGTGCTCGTCATACACATCAACCTCACCCGGTAGATTGTCTGGATTTTTCGTCACATCGTTATACATGGCTCCCCGAGATTCAATCAATTCGGCGCCGCGCGGCACATAGACGCGCGTATACGAACGTAGCCGCGTTGAGTTCCACGCAAACTCACCGGTGTGCTGATGACGTACCGTTACGGTGGCGACATACTCACCGTCACGCTGCTCAATCGTGTAATCAACAAACCGTTCCATGAACTGATCTGTCTTGAGACTCCCTAGATTCGTATCAACCACAAAGAGATAGTCGAGACTGTCATTGCGAATCTCCCCCGCCCAACCACGCTCAATGATCATATCCTGCAACTCATCGTTGGTCGAATACACCAATAATGCCTTTGACTGCATCGACTCCATCATGATTTGAGCCACATCAAGTAGCCGCGTGTATGGCAATGAGGTAATGCGCGCTGTAATCTGATCGGCGATACGACGAATAATATCCTTGCGCGACTGTTCGTCAATATCAAGTTCGCGATACTCATAGGTCACACGATAACTCAGCTCATCCTGAAAATTTTCATCAGTGAAGCGGATCCCATCGACCACGACTGGCCCAGTAATCGTGAGGAGGTTTTCGATAATTTCCGGTGTCATTGCGATCACACCATCAAATGATTCAGCCAAAAATCGAGACTTAAAATCCGACTCGGTATTCTTTGGATCTCGCAAAAAAATCTGCTTCTCAATATCACGCGCAGCAACGACCTCCTGGTTATAAAAATCAATCGCAAATCGAGCGGTGCTCGGAAAGTCGGGGTCCCAGTTAGCATCGCGCAGCCCTAGCTGGCGTTGCTCAAGATATTTCTGCAATGGTTCAGGCGATGGCCGATTAACCACCTGCTGCGGCGTTAACGTTTCAGTATCGTCTTCAAACGCCCGATCAAGGTTATAGATATTGTCCGTAATTAACTGCTGGATCGAACCGTTGCGCAACTTCAAAATACCGTAGGTGCCGATAAATCCTCCTGTCGGACGCAACTCATGATTATTTTGCAGTAAGAAAAGATAGGTCTTCGTTTCATCAAATCCAACAACTTCCGGTAAAATCTCAACCATTGGTACGGCCTGCTGCAGTAAATCATCGACAATCGGTAAGTACTGTTGCGCGTCGATAATCACGCCCTGTAAGGGACTTACCAACTTACGATCATCAATCGCATCAATCGCTACACGCGCATTGCTCACCTCCTGACGAACCTGTTCGAGGAGCGGCTGTGCGGCAACAAGTTTCTGCAACATCTCTCGCTTTTTGGCGTCTGAAATTTCAGAAAACGGCAGTGATTCGTTACGAATATCACGAGTCAATTCGTCACCCAACACCACGAGATCACCACCCGATGCCGTCATATTCACCGCTGCCGCAAGCAAGGCGTCAACCGCGCGCACCTGGCGTCCGACATAGGGAATCCATCGAATAAGCACGAGGTCATGAAACTCCTCCTGGACAACTGCTAATGATGCGTGCGCCTCATCAACAAGCTGAGCACCGCGCGCAAAATCACGGTTAATAATGACGTGCTGCGCCTCAAGAAGCTGCGCCCGTGCTGCAATACCGTTGTCATAGATTGCCTTGAAGGTTGTAAAAAAGATTGCCGCATATACTACCGCAACAAGCAACATGCCTCCTAAGATGCGCGCAGTCCATTTCAGGACAGGCTTCCACCAGCGTCCTGCCGGTGC
>CAYRMM010000019.1:0-10010 GCA_964425425.1 uncultured Gammaproteobacteria bacterium
GTGCGCGATATCAACATAGTTGTTGATGGTTCGTCCTTCGAGAATAACACGTCGGCCGTATTTTTCCGCCAAGGTGACACATTGTTGGATACGGTTTAAGTTTGACGCGAACGTTCCTACGATAAGGCGGCCCGGCGTGTCGGCAAAGACTTTGTCCAACTCCGTGGTAACGGTAAACTCAGAAATCTGACGACCTGGCTGTGCCGCGTTGGTTGAGTCGGCGAGCAAGATGTGCACACCTTCTTTCCCCATCTGCTTGAGACGGTCGTAGTCGGTTGGCATGTCGTTGAGGGGAGTGTCGTCAAACTTGAAGTCTCCGGTGTGGATCATGTTGCCGGCCGGAGTCTTGAGGAAGATTCCCAGACAGTTGATGATGTTATGGTTGACGTGGAAAAACTCAACGTCAAATTTCCCTAATTTCAGCTTACTGTCTTTATTGACGGTGATAAACTTTAATTTCGGTTTGTTACGGAAGTTCTCGTGACGTTTTTCAATAATTCCCTTGGACAGTTCTCCGGTGTAGATGATTGGGTTGCCCAGTTCTTCCATCACGTGCGAGATGCCGCCGATGTGGTCCATGTGAGCGTGCGTAATGATGACACCTTTGATGTCTTTTTTGCGCTCCTTCATGTACGACATGTTTGGAATGATGTAGTCGATACCCGGCATGTCTTCTTCGGGAAACTGAAGACCGATGTCGATGATGATGATATCGCCGTCGTATTCAACCATCGTACAGTTACGTCCGACTTCTTCTGCTCCTCCGACGATAGAGACGCGTAATTTTTTTACCGGCTTGCCGTGTGGGTCAAGCATGGTGCGCTTTTCCCCCAAGTCATTTGACTTTGGTAGGCGTGGGACATTGCGTCCTGGCGCGTAGCGCTTAGGGCCGCGTGATCGGCCATGTGGGCGGCCTTTACCCCCTCCTTTGTAGGGACGTTGTCCGCTGCGCTGTGGACGCTGTTTGTCCTGGTGCGCGCGCGGTGTACCCTGTGAGGATCGAGGAGATCCTTGTTGTGGTGTTCGTTTCTGATTCATAGAATACTAACAATGCCGACACTGCTGCACGAAACGGCGTGCAGTGCTGGCGTGAATTAAATAGTTCATTAATTGAGTGAGCCTCAGCGAGGCTCTGCATGTATTCGATTAAGAAGGCGCTGTACCGCGATTGACGCGATACCGCATCCCCTTACCCGAGGGGAAGTGGCTTTGTGCCACTTATTTGAAGAAGATTTTTGTTTTGATAAACCAGTCAGTGATAGTCCAAAAGCGATCTGAAGGGAGGTTAATACGCGTGACGTCAATTCCGCGTACTGACTCGCTGACCGGGTAGGTGTAGGTCGGTGAGTAGAGGAAGAGCGCTGGCATATCTTTGCGGATCAGTTGCTGCACCTCTTTGAGTTTTTCGGCTTTCTGATCTTGGTCTTCGAGCTTTCTGATTTCTTCAATCAATGCGTCGACGTTACGGTTGACGTAGTTCGCGAGGTTTACGCCGGGAAATTCTCGTTGTGACGAGTGCCAGAACGGGAAGAGGTCGGCGTCATATCCGACGATACCACCGTAGACGAGCGCGTCATACTCACGCTCAGGGATCGTGACGGTCGTGAAGTTTTCACGGTCAACTGCGCTGATCAACACTTTGATACCGATGGCCTCCCATTGCTCTTGGAGGAGCTGCACCAGTTGGAGTGAGCTTGGTTGATTGATGGTGGTGAGTGTTAAGACGAGCGGGGTATTATTTTTCACTAAGATCTCCTCGGTTCGTACGGGAGATGCTTCTTCAGCTGGAGTTTCTTCATCGGTTATGGTGTCTTCTGTTGGTGCTGATGTGTCCGCGATCGTTCCGTCTTCGTTGAGGGCAACTGAAGTGAGCGCCCAGCCGTCAGCTGTCAAAATCTCAGCAGCTTTGACCGGATCAAAGATGTCCGTCATTGCCTCATCATATCCGAGGAATCCCGGGAGGATAGGACTGTGAATGACATTACCATTATTGTTAAGGAGGGTGCTGACGATAGCTTCTTTGTCAGTTGCGAGCGCGAGCGCTTCTTGGACTTTGCTGTTGGTAAATAACGATTCTTTTTCGTCATTGAAAAAGACTGCCGTAAACTGCGAGAGGTAGATGTTGTGTAGCGTGACACCGCGACTACCAATTTCTTGGTGGAATTCTTTTGGCAAGAATCCAAGGCCTTGGACATGTTTATTTTTCAGCGCCTCAACTGCAGTCTTTGAGTCAGGATAAAATTTGAAGGTTAAGGTTTCAATAAACGGTTTGTCGAGGTGATAATCGTCGTACGCGCCAAATGTGTACGAAGCGATCGTCCCTGACGTGTCTTTTTTGAGTGATTCAAACTTGTAGGGTCCGGTACCAATTGGTTTTTGGTTATAGACGGCAAGTTGAGAGTTTGTTGCCGGAATATTAAACCAGACATGCTGCGGCAAAATACCGAAGGTCATCACATTCAAAAACCCACTATAAGGCTCTGACAGGGTGAAGGTAATTTGGTTTTCACCCGTGATCTCAGCAGTTACGCCTCGGAAAGTAGTGTTGAGGGGGCTTTTAAAATTACGGTCTTGTAATGATTGAAAGGTGAAGTAGACGTCATTGACGCTGAATGCTTCACCGTCATGCCACAGGACATCATCGCGCACGACAAAGGTGTATTGCGTGCGATCATCTGATACCGTCCAGCTTTGCGCAAGATCAGGGATAATTTCATAGTTTTCGTTGTAGCGCACGAGACCGTTAAATACAAGACGTGTGATGTCTTGATCAACATCGTTGGTTTGCGACAGTAGGGGGTTGATATACAGTGGCGCGCCAACGAGCCCTTCGGTATATTCGCCACCAAATTTAGGAACAACGTTTGAATTTTGAAATAGCGCGAGATAGAGAAAGGTCAGGAGCGCGAACGATCCAATTGATGCCGCACCTTTTATAATGAGTTTTTCTTGCGCTGAAAGAATTTTTGGGATGGTGCGTAATTGCCCCCATGAAGGGAGTTTAAAGGTAAAAGCACGCTTAAATCCCTGATGATCAAGGTTGCGCTGCATGCGCGCATATCGAAAACGGGCAATACTGCGGAGCAGCTGCTGAAACCGTGACGGTTGTGGCGGTTGTTGTGGTTCTAACGTATCGTGATGAGAAGACATGGTGTCCTCGAAAATAAAGAGAGAGACGTGGGCGCAAAGGGATGCGTCGACGCAACGCTCTTGAGTAAGATGCTCATGCTCCAGCTGGAGCCGGCACTGAATAATTTAGTAGAGTACGTTCAGGAAAGAAGCTACTAAAAAGATACACGCAAGTGCAATTGATGCTTGGAAGAGGAATTTTTCCGCTCCTCGTTTGGTGTGTTGAATGGTAGTGGTGTCTCCAAAAGCAGCGCCAAGACCTGATCCTTTGCTTTGCAAAAGGATGGTGATAATCAAGAGAATTGCGCTGATTGTCTGCAAAATTGTCCAAATCATAGTGATATTCAGTTCACAAGAAGAAATTGAGAATAGGGCCAGTGTAGCAGTCGGAGGTGTTTTTGTCAACCACCTATGCGTCTTTTGAATTGCGCGACGTCATCGTGTATAATTATAGTACACTTAGGTTGGAGAGGCAACTTTTTAATATATCGATGCATGACTGATCCGTTGTTGGAAGAATTACAAACACCCGTTGAGGCAGCTCGCCCTTGGTATACCCGATGGTGGGGTATTGTGTTGGTGCTGACGCTTGTCGCGGGAGGTGGCGCTGTGTATTGGTTTGTTGCCCAGGTTAATTACTATCAGCAGGCGATTGAAGACGGAAATTATGAGGCATTCGCCGGGTACCAAATTGACGCGAGTCAGTACGGGAAAGTAGGCACGCAGGTGAGTCGTAGCGAAGTCGAGACCATGGACGATCCGTTTTGGGGTAATCCGCAAGCATCGGTTGTGATCGTTGAGTTTAGTGATTTTCAATGTCCCTATTGCCGACAAAATCATCCCGCATTGCAGCAGTTGCGCGCGACGTATGCCGACAAGATTAAATTTATCTATCGTGACTTTCCACTGACTGCGATTCACCCGGAGAGTATGATTGCGGCACAGGCGGCCTCGTGCGCGCATGATCAGCAGATGTTTTGGCCGTACCACGATGTGCTTTTTGCGCGACAAAATGAGTACACGACAGTTGATGAGCTCGTGGGTTATGCGGCTGAGCTTGAACTTGATACGGAACGATTCCGCACCTGTCTCACTTCTGAAAAATATAAAACAGAAGCCGAACAGGATTTGCAGGAAGGTATTCGTTTTGGCGTCAAAGGAACGCCGACCTTTTTCATCAACGGACTGCGTTTAAACGGTGTTATTACCTATGACACGATGACAGCCGTGATTGATCGATATTTGGATAAATTTTAAATCCACAGAGTGTGGGACACAACAAGGTGCCGTATGGCACCTTGTTGTGTTATGAGGTATGATGGAAGAAGGAGGAGGGGTGCTATGCGACGTTCTTTGAGCATCATGCTTATCAGCGGTATGTTTATGGCCTGTTCGGGCGATCTCGTGCAGATCAATGAAGATCGTGACAAGACGGTATTGGTGATTCACAAGAGTGAGAACGCCAATGTCGTGCATTATGCGGTGCGAACCAATGGAGCGTGTGAAGCGACGGATGTGATCGCCTACTGGAAGATGCATGAAGACGGTGGGCACACGGAAGCGTTGCTGGATCGCGAAGAGCCGTACTATGGTATTGTTGGCAAAGAGGTTAGTCCCTCAGCCGCTACATTTGCGGTAGCGCAGTTTCCCGACAAACGCATTACGGTGCTTGTGCAGCGAGCGGATGACGAAGCAACTATCAGGTGTTCGTTTGACGGCGTTGCGACGATTAGCGACCAGGAGTCAATCGTTGATCGTGTCTTCATTGAGCATGCGGGCTGGTCCGTTAAACGCGCCACGCTCTACGGTGTTTTGCGTGCATACCCGGTCACGGAAGTGTCGGAGGTCTTGTTTCATGACTAGTCGACACGAGCTGTAGTGTATCCCTCGGCACATGGTGTTGCCGGGGGATTTTTGTATGATCACGCCGTCGTCACACGGATTGTTGACAGGGGGGTATTTCAATGATCGACTGTTCAGTAACCTATATCCATTTTTGCCGCATGCTCCTTGGTGCGCGGCACAAACCGGCATAACTATTCAACTACTACCTCATGGCACACGGCAAAAACGCAATTGTGATCAAAGGAGCTCGCGTGAATAATCTGAAAGATGTTTCGGTGAGCATCCCCAAAAACAAGCTCGTTGTGATTACCGGACTGTCCGGTTCGGGTAAGTCATCACTTGCGTTTGACACGATCTATGCCGAAGGACAGCGACAGTACCTCGAGTCGATGTCATCATATGCCCGCCAGTTTATCGGCGTGATGGATAAACCCGATGTTGATCACATCGAAGGACTCTCGCCGGTGATTTCAATTGACCAAAAAACCACCTCAAAAAATCCTCGTTCAACCGTAGGTACGATTACGGAGATTTATGATTACCTACGTTTGCTGTTTGCCAAAGCCGGTGTGATGCATGATCCGGTGACGGGTAAGCCGCTCAAAAAGATTACCATCAAAGATATTATGGATGAGATCGCGAAGCTGCCCAAGCAGACGCGTATTGTCGTGATGTCGCCGATGGTGATGAATAAAAAGGGAAAACTTGATACGGCAATTAAAAAAATCAAGAAGGCGCAATTTCATCAGATTCGCCTTGATGGCACACAGTACGCGATTGATGACCTGACAAATGTGTATATTGACCCTGAAGCGTCGCATGATGTTGATATTATCATTGACTATTTCTTCACCGAAACGATTCGGCCTGAAAAAATGGAGCAGTCTGATTTGTTTAAGGCGATTAAGACCGCACTTGATCTTTCGGACGGTATGGTGAAGGTGCTTCGTAAAGATACCGGAGAGGAAATGTTGTACAGCCAGCATTTGTTTAATCCGCAGACCGGCGAGTACCTCCCGGAGATTGAATTGCGGAGTTTTTCATTTAACTCGCCATATGGCGCTTGTCCAAAGTGTACCGGTCTTGGCGTGGTGCAGGAGATTGATCCGGAATCAGTGGTCTTCAATCCGAAGCTTTCGATTGCGGAAGGAGCCATGAAGGCGTGGACACGATTGACGAGCAATCAACCAAAGATGAAGGAATTGCTTGAGGCAGTGGCGAAGGTGCATAAAGTTGATTTGCATAAACCAGTGAAAGAGTTGAAGCAGGAAAAACTCCAGGTTATTTTGCACGGTACCGGTGAGCAGACGTATGTCGTTAAGGGGAAAGAAATTCCTTTTGAGGGCGTGATTGCCTTTTTGGAGGCGAAATATACCGAATCTGATTCGGAGTATATCAAGACGGAGATTGGTGAGTTTATGATTGAGCGCACCTGTCCAGTATGTGAAGGAAAGCGCCTCAAGCCGGAGAGTTTGTCGGTCACCTTTGATGGTAAGACGATTGCTGATTTGGTGAACATGGATTTGGAATCGTTATACGCGTATTTTCAGGAGCTTGATAAACGAGTGAATGGGAAGAACAATGACTTGGGAGAACTTGGGACGAAAGTTGCCAAGCATATTATCAAAGAGGTTACCAAGCGCCTCGGATTTTTGATCGACGTGTCATTGGGATACCTGACGCTTGATCGCAGCGCAGTGACGATTTCGGGCGGTGAAGCGCAGCGTATTCGTTTGGCGAAGCAAATTTCTTCATCATTGACCGGCATCGTCTATATCCTTGATGAGCCGTCGATCGGGCTCCATCAGCGCGACAATGATCGCCTCATCGCGACACTTTTGAAACTTCGTGATTTAGGTAATACGGTCATTGTCGTCGAGCATGATTCAGGAATTATGAAGTCAGCCGACTATATTATTGACGTGGGGCCCGGTGCCGGTGTGTATGGCGGTGAAATTATCGCTGAAGGAACCTATGCTGATCTGCTCAAGCACAAAACCTCATTGACTGGAAAATATCTATCAGGAGCTTTGCACATTAAGCATCCCGCAAAATACCGTAAGGGGAATGGTAAGGCACTCACGATTGTGGGGGCTCAGCAGAATAATTTGAAAAATGTTGATGTACGTATCCCACTGGGGTTGATGGTCGCGGTAACGGGTGTCTCCGGCTCGGGTAAGTCAACATTGATTTCAGGTATTTTGTCAAAAGCCTTGGCGAAGCACTTTTTCCGCGCAAAAGATATTCCGGGTAAACATGAATCGATCCAGGGATTAGATCACATTGATAAAGTAGTGCGTGTTGATCAATCACCGATCGGTAAGACGCCGCGCTCAAATCCGGCAACGTATACGGGAGTTTTTACTTATATTCGTGATCTCTTCACCCAAGTGCCTGAGGCGAAGTTACGTGGGTATGACGCGGGTAAGTTCTCATTTAACGTGGTGGGTGGTCGCTGTGAGACCTGCTCGGGTGACGGTATGATTAAGATTGAGATGCAGTTTTTACCGGATGTGTTTGTCGAGTGTGAAGAGTGTTTTGGAAAGCGCTATCATCGTGATGTGTTGGAAATTCACTATCGTGACAAAAATATTGCCGATGTGTTGAGCATGACCGTTGATGAAGCGTTGCGCTTCTTCGAGCAAGAATCAATCATTCACGAAAAACTCAACATCCTCAATGATGTCGGCTTGGGGTATTTGCGACTGGGGCAGCCGGCGAACACCTTGTCAGGCGGTGAGGCGCAGCGCGTGAAGTTGGCAACTGAATTGTCACGCCGTTCAACTGGTAAGACGCTCTATATTCTTGATGAGCCGACGACCGGTCTGCATATGGATGATATTAATAAGCTACTCTTGGTTTTGAATCGACTTGTCGATAAAGGCAATACGGTGCTCATCATCGAACACAACCCCGAAGTCATCAATGCGTGCGACTGGGTGGTTGATATGGGGCCTGAAGGAGGAGATAAGGGAGGATCGGTTGTGGCTGAAGGAACGCCCAAGGATGTCAAAAAAGTGAAAGCATCCTGGACTGGAAGATATTTGTAAAAAAAGAAGCCCTCGAGCGTTATCGCGTGGTGCGATTGCTCGAGGGTTTTTTTGTTAGATGTGCGCCGTGCAAGAGTGCCCAAAGGCTTGTGCTAAGTATGTTGCCAGCTGCTTGCCAGCAGCGGCCGTCTCCCTGCGTCGGTAATGCGAGGCAATTTCGACCTGGACAGCGTTAATACCGAACTCCGCCGCATAGTGCTCGACGGTGAAGCGACCGTTGTAGCGATCGGGTTCACCAGGAATGACTGGGGACTCACTGGGCACAAAGACGGTATAGCCTTGAGCACGAAGGAGTGCCGCACTTCGATAATCAATATCACCATGCACCGTTGTTCGGTAGCGCGTGCCATAGATGAGATCGTAGGTGCCGTGTGAGGGTTGATGCTTGAAGCCGTGCAGATCGATGAGCAGCACATTGCTTTTATCGTAATGATGAACGACTTCACCAACCGTAGCAGCCAGCGTTTCGTGGTAGGCGTCGTAATAATGTTTGAGACGCAGGTCTTCATACGCTGGTTCGTCGTCGTTTCGATCGCTCCGATTGTAATCGACAAACGACCGATGGAGCATGCCGCGCACAATGTGAACGGGGGTGTGCACGGCGATGTCTTTGGCGATGGGCCACGTATGCAGATCGCGTCCATGAATGCCGGCACTTCTTTTTCTAAAGACATGTTCGTGCTCGTGCGCCGGCAGGCCGTCATGCGGAACGCTGATAATGAGAGGTGTTGGTTGTAGCGGTGAGAGTGTCATGACGAAGTCATGATTGGCGATAGTTGCGTGCACGAAGCGCCTCCTTGATGTGCAATGAACAGTGGAGCTACCCTAGCATAGGAGAGGATTCTTTTCAAGAAAGACAAAACCCGTCGAGCTGAGCTCGGCGGGTTTTGAAGGATATGCTTATGCTGCAGATTCTTTCTTTTTTGCTTTCTTTGCTGCAGGAGCCTTTGGTGTTTCGCCTTTTTGGTAGGTCTTGGTCTTTTCGGTTACCGACTTGAGACGCTTCTTGTAGTCGCGCGCGAAATAGAGTTTTGAACGATTTGAGATCTTCGTGTCAACAACTTCAATCTTATCGATGAGTGGAGAGAAGAGAGGGAATGTTTTTTCAACGCCGACACCTTCAGATACTTTGCGGACGATGAATGTTGCCCCTGGCTCGTTACCGTGCTTACGCGCCAGTACGAGACCTTCGAAGATTTGGATACGCTCTTTTTCTTCACCTTTGGCGTTCACATCTTTAATTTTCTGGTGTACGCGGACGACTTGTCCAGCCTGAACGTCTTTAATATCGACGGTTGCGTACTCGAGCTTCTTTGCTTTCTTTGCCATACGATTGATTCAGCGTTACTGCCAGAGGTTTCTCGCCTTAATGAGCGGAAACATTCGTGCAACGATTAAGATTTAAATGTGGGACTATAGTAGCGTGGACGAGGGGAAATGTCAAGGGAGCCTACGAATCTACGAATAATGCGAATACTACGAATGGATACGAATCAAATGAGCAATAGAACAAAGGGGCTTTAGGTAGTAAGTAGTATGTAGTAAGTTCGCCCTTATTACCTATAGCTTAATACTTACCACTATCTCCCCCCTTTTTTTCTTGGAGTGTCTTTTGAATATACTCCATCGCCTCGTCAAACACCTCGTCAATTGACAGCTGTGAGGAGTCGATGACGAGGTCGTAGTTATCGGGGTTGAAGACGTCGATAGCATAGTACTTGCGGTAGCGCGCCTCGTCTGATGCCTTACGGGTGATCAAACTTTGCTCCACAGCTTTAACGCTGGTAAGATCACGCGCCTCATTGCGCGAGGCGTCTTCGGCAAGTTCTTTAAAGATGCGTTCGGCGGCAACACGAGTATCAACGGCAACAAAGATTTTGATTGATTCAGGAAGGAAGTGGTACATGACGCGACCTTCAACAATTGCGTTATCCAGCTTCTGTACTTCTTCTACGACGCGCTGGTCCACCGGGATGTCGCCGTCTG
>CAYRMM010000020.1:0-9956 GCA_964425425.1 uncultured Gammaproteobacteria bacterium
ACCACTTGACCACCGCCATCCCCACCTTCGGGTCCGATATCGATCACCCAGTCTGCCGTTTTAATAACATCCAAGTTATGCTCGATCACAATAATCGTATTACCCTTGTCAGCCAAGCGCTGCAATACGCTCAACAATTTATTGATGTCTTCAAAATGTAACCCGGTGGTTGGCTCATCAAGGATATAGAGTGTCTTGCCCGTCGGACGCTTTGACAATTCCAACGACAACTTCACGCGCTGCGCCTCACCACCTGAGAGCTGCGTTGCCGGCTGCCCCAGCTTGATGTAATCAAGACCAACATCACGTAACAGCTGCAACTTAGACGCAATCAAAGGAATATCTTCGAAGAAGTGGTACGCCTCCTCCACTGACATGCGCAACACCTCAGCAATATTCTTGCCCTTATAGCGCACCTCCAATGTTTCTGAGTTATACCGCTGCCCATGACACTTCTCGCACTCAACATACACGTCAGGCAAAAAGTGCATTTCAATTTTAATCTGTCCGTCACCGGCACAGGTTTCACAGCGCCCTCCTTTCACGTTAAACGAGAAACGCCCCGACTTATACCCGCGCAAACGCGCCTCTGATGTTTCGGTAAACAAATCACGAATCGGCGTAAACAAGCCCGTGTAGGTCGCGGGATTTGAACGCGGCGTACGCCCGATGGGCGACTGATCAATATTGACCACCTTATCAATTAATCCGTAATTTTTAATCTCCTTATGAGCACCCGCTAACTCTTTTGAGCGATAGAGTCGCTGCATCAAACCTTTGGCAAGCGTCTCATTGATCAAGGTTGACTTACCCGAACCTGACACACCCGTCACGCACGTCATCACATGTAGCGGAAATTTCACGGTAACATTTTTGAGGTTGTTTGCCGACGCTCCGACAACCTCAAGATACTCACGCCATGCGCGACGCTTCTTGGGCACTTCGATTTTTTTAACGCCGGTTAAATACTGTCCAGTCAACGATGCTTTATTTTTTCTAATCGCCTCCAAATCTCCAGCGGCAACAATTTCACCGCCATGGATACCGGCACCAGGGCCGACGTCAATAATATGATTTGCAGCGCGAATCGTCTCTTCATCGTGTTCAACAACAATCAGCGTATTGCCAATGTCTCGTAAATACTCCAACGTGTTGAGCAGCTTTTCATTATCACGCTGATGTAAGCCAATTGATGGCTCATCAAGAATATAGAGGACTCCACGCAACTCAGATCCGATCTGTGTCGCCAAACGAATACGCTGCGCCTCACCTCCCGATAACGTTGCTGCAGAACGTGAAAGCGTGAGATATTCCAACCCCACATTAATCAAAAACTTGAGACGGTCTTTCACCTCTTTGAGAATCGGTCCGGCAATAATTAATTCGTCATCCGTAAAGTGCAGCTGATCAACAAAGCTGAAGAGGTCTTTCACGGAAAGTTCAGTAATTTCAGCAATATTGTACTTATCAATCAAGACAGCAAGCACCTCCTGCTTGAGACGTAATCCATTGCACTTGGGGCATGGCAATGAGCGCATGTACCGCTTGAGCTCGTCTCGCTTGTTTTCTGTCTTTGCCTCAAGGTACTGTTTCTCAAGAATCGGGATAACGCCCTCAAACACACCCTCCCAATAGTACTCGGCGTTTGATGAGCGCGCCTTAAACGAGAAGTCAATCTCCTCCTCTGTTCCGTAGAGAATGATATCCTTAATCTTTCGTGGCAGGTCTTTCCACGGTGTATAAACGTCAAACGTAAAATGCTTGGCGAGCGCCTCCATCTGCTGACCGCGCCATCCGTCCATCTGCTTCTCCCACACTTTAATTGCGCCGTCATACACGCAGACTGAGTCATCGGGAATAATTAAATCTTCAGTGAACTCATCATGCGTTCCCAACCCCTGACACTCCGTACACGCGCCAAACGGTGAGTTAAACGAAAACATGCGCGGCTCAATCTTGTCAAAATTAATATGGCACTGCATACATGAGAGCGTCGTGTTATAAAAATGTTCCGTTACCTTTTGTGTCTTGGTGTCTGTCACGTCAACGATAATGATGCCGTCTTGCGACAGCTCAATAGCAGCTTCAACAGACGCAAAGATACGCGAACGATTGCCTTCGTTCACACTGACGCGATCGATAATCGCCTCAATATCATGTTTGTAGTTTTTATCCAGCTTAATCTCGGTCGGCAACTCATAATCAACGCCATCGACACGTACTTTTGAATACCCCATCTTAAACAAGTTCTTGAAGAGCGTGTCAAAGGCGCCCTTCTTTTGCTGCGCGAGCACTGCCTTGATAACCGCAATGCGATCACCATGCGTCATGATATCGCTCACGATACTCTGTGGTTCTTGTGCGGCAATGGGCTGTCCGCATTCAGGACAGTGCGGCTTCCCTACACGCGCAAACAACAAACGAAGGTAGTCATAAATTTCCGTAACGGTTCCCACTGTTGAACGCGGATTGCGCGATGTTGATTTTTGTTCAATTGAAATTGCCGGCGACAATCCTGAAATTTTATCAACATCCGGCTTATTCATAATACCCAAAAATTGCCGCGCATACGCCGACAACGACTCAACATAGCGACGCTGCCCTTCTGCATAGAGCGTATCAAATGCCAGCGACGACTTCCCCGACCCCGAAAGACCGGTAATCACCGTCAGTGAGCCAATCGGAATATCGACATCAATATTTTTCAAATTGTGTTCACGAGCACCGCGCACCTCGATAAAATCAGAGCGATACGCATGCAAATCGCCTCCAATTCCCTTAAGTTTTTTCTTTGTTGCCATATATAAATGAAGAATGACCCGAAGTTTTTTCTCAAACCCGGTTACCAATAGTATACCATTAACCTAGTGTACGGTTCTTGGTCAGTTTGTCAAGGCTGAGCGTTATTATATGACATGGCAGCATATTCATTTTCTCTAGCATCTGGACAATATATATTGTTGTGGTATACTGGGATGCGTTCATTTATCACTGAAATGTCATATACAACTGCTTGTTGAGTGAAATATTTCACTCCCACGCACGGCCCAAGGGCCGTGCGCATCGAAAGGCAGGAGGTATGTTTTTCCGTGGTAAATGAATATATTAATTCATTGACCACATATCTCTCAACGTATGATGATATGGGCACTCTTTAGATCACCTCTATGGAAAAGCTTTTAATTGCCTGTGAAACAGACCATCACCCTCGTGGTTCCGCACTCCGCACTGATGCCATTAATAATGGCATGTGGTGCCTGACAACCAATATCTTTGTTTTTAATGAACATGGCTCCCTCTTATGCCACCAAAGAAGCAAGAGTAAAGAGCGAAATCCTGATGTTTGGATGACTCATTTTGGAGGACATCTTGCTGAGGGAGAAACCTACGACAGTAATGCGCAAAAAGAACTTTTTGAAGAAACTGGTATTTTACTTGAGCACAAGAATTTAATTCCATGGCGTGTTTCCTCACTCCCTCATTCAAAGTTATGGGCATGCGATTACATGGCCTGCATAACGCAAGCGCACCACACGCTCAACTTTGACCCCTCAGAAGTGCAAAAAGCCGAGTGGCTACGTCTCGAAGACATTAGGCGGCTCCGTAAAAACCAGTTATGGATTGCTGGAGTTCATGATCTAGAAGAAGAAATCCGCATTATGCGCGCTATCCAGCACGCTCTCAGACATCATCAAGAACACGTATGAGAACTTTTTCTCTGTCTCTGATATACAAAAAGCCCGCACCTCACAAATGAGGGCGGGCATGCGTGCGACGCAGAACCACAATGAGTATGAACATCGTGGTGCTCCCGATAAGTGTGTACATGGGGTAGAGCGCAATATCCCAACTCCATGCCTCTATGGCCCAGAAATTAAGGACCGAGGCGCTCCAAAACATGGACCATGCGACAATGTCTTCGCTGTATGGCGCATGCCATACCTTTTTGAACGTCGGTAACGAACCAGCGGTGTCGATGGCAATACTAAGCACTAACGCGATAAAGGGATTTTCAAAAACCACCCACAGCATCAGACTCACCCCCGCAATCACGAGACACCAAAGATCAAAGGCGGTAGTCCCTCCTTCACCGCGTTGAAGTGAAAGCGCAAAGACTAGGAATGGCCCAAGCGCATAGCTGACCGCCACCCAGATGGTCTGATCGGCGCCACCGGCAGCATAACTTGCTGCCGTAATGCAGCCAATAATCGTCCAGATCAGCCATGTCGCTCGATTGGGCGTCGTCGTACCTTTGATGATAGCTCTGATGTACGGCACAAATGCCGCCAATGCAACGATGCCACCGGCAATGCCGGCAAGGCGGCCATATTCCATGATTCCTCCAAAAAGAACAACTTACGAAGGTTTATAAAATGAGTTATTCGCACCTATGCGCACGCACCCGGATCAAACCTTGCTTTACTGTACATTACCTATGGCCTATGCTAACGTATTTACATAAAGTCTTCAAGTTAGTCTTGAAGATCGTTCTTAATGACATCCAGGAGGCTCCTCATGACCCCAAAACTCTCTCAGGACAAGATGCTACAACGCATCGTGAAGGAGCTTGGCGTTCCCAACCTCCTCGATATTCTCACAAACGCTCCGCTGCATCGACTAAGGCCGTTGCTGATACATGCATTCAAACATCGCTCTCAGATGGTCAATCCATCCCATCTCCTTGAAGAATACGAGCAACGACAAGAATTCCTTGGCATCAGCTCGCTTTCACAGGATGCCTTGTATCGATTTGCGTTAATCTGCCTCGAGACAGCCAATCCGATGTTTCATGCGGTGCAAACATCTCCTATTGCTCCTTTCGCTCTCAATGCAGCTCTGAGTAAAATCAGCCAAAACAACACCCTTTCTTCCATAAGGGGTTCTGAGGTTGTTAGTGACCTGACCAGCCAATTGGCATTGGAATGCGCCCTGAGGAGAAAGCGTTATGCATCTCTCGGAGACAAAACGCCAATTCACCTCAGCACAGCTGGGCGAGTATTGCGGCTACAACCTTTTGATAAGAACAGAGGGTATATGCAGCATTTCAACCTCTTTGCTCTTTGCTCGGGTGGAGTAAATGGGGGGAAGAATGAAGGATTCGCAATCCCAACTCTTCAAAATCACATAGACATGCTCCTAGAAGTTCTCAATGCTCTACGAGTTCATGGCTATAAAGCCTCTGACATCACCGTCAAAATATCGGACATTCAGTTCCTTAATAACCTCATCGAGGCTCGCTCACTCCCACGGGAAGAGATATTGCGCAACTCTCTCAACGACGACTTTGACCTATTTGAACGCTACAATATTGCATTCCCCCGAGAAGTCGAGTCTGCTCGTGAATTGGCCCCATCTCTTTTTAAGCGCAATAACCTTCCCGTTCGCACAGGATACTTTGCGCATATCGAAAAAACGCTCATTGCACCCCTTCGGACAAAGCACGCGGGGATTCGATTCTGCTTTGATTTTAGCAGGAAGTCTGGACTCGGCTACTATCAACACCTCTGCTTTCACATCTTTGGCGCTACGCAGAACAATCATACCGTTCAGCTCGCTGACGGTGGCATCGTTGACTGGGCAGCAAAACTACTTGGCACCAAAAAAGAGGCAATGGTTATCTCCGGAATTGGGGCAGAGCTCGTGCAAAAATTATTCAGTGATACGTAAGAGCCCCATTTTCTATGATCCGAGAGCATCAGTTCTCGGATTTTTTAAAACGAAACAAATATTTTTTGATTATGTGAGTCAATACGAACCTTTCCACCGTATGGCATTGGAATTTGTGGATCAGTATGCCCAAAATTAAGGTTCTGTACAATTGACACACCGTTGTTGTAGACACGAACAGTATCAATAACACATTGTCGCTGCTCCCTCACATACACATCGCGCTCTTCTTTGTTAAGTCGCTTATCAAACTCCCAGGCTTTAGGACGTCCCATCAAAACTCCTTGTATACGCCCTAATATCCCACGCTGTCCCAGTGCGCGTAACACCCGACGCACATAGGCATGCGACGGGATCTCCTCAGAGGTCTCCAAAAAAAGGACTATTCCTTCAAAGTCCTCGAGGCGAGGAATTTGAATGTTATTTCGTAACATTTCATCAATAGACTCGAGACAGCCTCCCCACAGCAACCCTTCTCCAGACCTCCCTTGATCCCACACCCAACCTGTATTTTTTTCATACTCACGGCGCGTGTTAAGAAGCGAGGGATCGCTCCAGTCAATCCCTATTTCATTATAATCACGTGAGGCAGAAATTTCGTATTCTCCCGAATCAAAAAGTGCGTGACGAATATGCTGAATAGTGTACTCATCCATACTTTGCTGCATCGCAAATTGCGTCATCACACACGCTCCGTAATATGAGGGGATGCCTTGTTGAAAAAGAAAATTGCAAAAATGAGAATTGTCACTATACCCCAAAAAGGGCTTGGGGTTCTCAACGAAGACATTGTGCGCGAGTGTGTGAATATAGGTAACTTGATCATCACCTCCAATAGTTGCAATAACTCCTTTTATCTCTGGGTTCTCAAATGCGGCCACAAGATCAATAGCTCGTTCATCCGCGCTTGCCCCGAGCTTTCTTGTCGTTGGGTATTCAACCGGCTGTAACCCAAACACTTCACGAATACGCTCCAGTCCGAGCTCAAAAACATGCGGATACAGAGCAGGGGCCGCAAAAGATGGAGATAATACTGCAACTTTATCCCCCTTCTGTAGTTTCTCCAGCTTCATCATCTTTCTCATGACAGCAAGTTAATTTTTAATACATGTGTAAACATAACATCCTGGCGCAATAGCATATGTTCCATTTTTGTTTCGATATTGCGCAACCTGAACTTTAATATCGTTCATGACGTCAGCAACAAACGCTGTTGCGTTAAAATACGTTTCTAAATGAAAATTCATAAATGTTTCCAATACTTCATCTTCAGATGTATAGATGATTGAATCTCCTTGCAAATGATTCATTGAAAGTCGTATCTCTCCTGTATTATCAAGCTCCAAGAGCACTTCGTCAATAATACGTTTTGATGGACTTTGCAGCTCACTCTGACTAAAGGCAGGAAAAACGCGCTTCCATTGATTCATCAATATTCGCTGCTCTTGAGAAAGTGAGTCAAAATGAATAAGGAAAAATGCTCCGTTCTCTTGGAGATTTTCTCGGATAAATTTTTTCATGCTTTGCCTAACATACGCACCTCCCTCATCCAAGCCTAGTCGGTGGATATGCTGATGAACTGCATGCGAAAAACTCCATAAGGTATATACAAAATCATACCGAACATTTGTTTTGGCCATGAAGTCGATTGCATCTTCTCTGGCAAAAGAAGCATGCTGAGGGAGATGTTCTTTCGCAGCTTCAAGCATTCGAGCACTGAGATCAGAAAAGGTGTACCGAGCTGAAGGCAATATGTCCACAACAACACTCGACGCTCTACCACTTCCACACCCAAGCTCAAGTATCTCAGAAGCATTGAGTTTTTTTGTAAATCGCTCCAAAAGCTGAAGATCAGAAACCCCGTCAAAGACATACGGCTTGAGTAATTGTTGGTAATACGCTGGCGGCAAGTATTCCTCGATAAGATTCGTCCGCGCAAGCCAAGGGTGTTTTTGTACGAGCTCTGATTGCTGCATAATATTATCGCTTTTCTGCAAGCATGAACATATTCATCCCGCGATTTGCTATCGTTGCTTCAGCGTTAAACTGCATCTCAAGATCAAATATTGTCTTAAAGATATCGGGTGAATCGAGGTATGCACTAACCTCGCTTTGAGTCTTATTTTGTGGATCAAAATCTTCAGATCCAGGTTGAATAAAAACGGGAACTCCGTAGGTTTTTAAAATATGGAAACCTGCCTGGGAGAAAAGTTGTTCCATAGATTCTTTTGAGTGTGTAACAAGCTCTGGTACATGTGGGGCCCATTTCACCATACGTGTTTTTGCCAAAGAACTTAACTCTTCCTTCTCTGCTTTATAGTTATTTATTTTTGAAGCTATTGCATTGTAGTACCCATGGCTCATGATAAGAATACGTCCTCCCGGCTTAAGGATACGAAATAATTCGCAAGCCGCTTTTTCTTGTTCATATATAAAACTCAGTGGGCTATAGATACTCACCACATGATCAACACTTGCTTCATTGTAGTGATGCATACCAATCAGATCCCCTTCGGTGATATCAATACGATCCGACGCATTACTCGCTGCAATATTTTTTTGTGCCTGTGCAAGCATGTCAGGAGATCGATCAAACACAATAATCCTTCCCCTCAATATCTCACTGAGTTTTACCGCCCACCTTCCAGTACCCCCTCCCGCATCCATAACAATTGACTCATCTGAAGTAAAAGGTGCTATCTCACGTTGTATGATTTCTGTAATAAGGGCGTCTGACAATTTCCAAAATGAACTCGTCTTTGCCGCTTCATCGACCGTTTGGGAATAGGGGTGAAAAAATGAATCAAAAATTTCTTTTTTCATATTATGGTAATGTTTGTACGTTTTTAAGACGAGGATAGTGAATGACGTTCTTGATATCTGAATAGCCTAGTGCCCACGCAACAAAGCGCTCTACCCCTAATCCAAACCCCGAAGTCGTTGCATACCCTGGAATCTCACGTAAGTACATATACCACTCATAAGGATCTGGCTGTATATGCTGCCTTTGCAATGATTCATACATCTCACGCACATTATCTTGACGTTGACCGGCCCCCACAATTTCACCTCCAACTGCCCCCTCAATAATCGGAGGGAAAATCAAGTCGGCATTAATAACCACCTCAGGATTTCTCGGATGTGGTTTCTGATAAAAAGCAACGATATCTCGATCATAATTGCATACCCACATTGGTAATCCATTCCCCATCTCACGAGACAATGCAACTTCACCTTCATTCGTAATATTTCTACCATACTCATGAAAAGTGTAGAAGGAAGCGTTTGTTTGTAACCAAGGATATATTTCGTCAAATTCTTTTTTAACAAAACTCTCGCTCTCAGCGATATTGGTTAAATAAGAATGTGTCTTTGTAAAGTCAGCGCTCATCAATCGCAGAAGTGGCGTCAACGCAAGGAGTGTCCGCGAAAGCGCCCGCACATAGCCTTCGACGATCGGAAACAAGGCGTCTAACGTGCCGACAATTTCTGCTTCACAATGAAAAAATTGATTCAAATGTCTTTCGTCAGGATGCTCCCCTCTCATAGAGGGTAAATAACAATATGCCTTATCAATATGAAACATAAGTGGTTCAAATCCAAACTGAGACGAGTCCGTGAGATTGGTTGAATACTCACCAAATGAAATAGTTATGGCTTCAGAGTCTGATCCTGGGCCCATAGGCGATGAAATACTCGGCGTCATCATAAACAAATCAACGTTGAAGGCTCCAACTCCAGTCCAATACGCATCGCTTGCCAACTTTACATAATGCCTCAATATTGTAAGTGCTTCAAAATAAGTATTCGTCGCTACATCATGTACGTATTTTTTAGAATCGTACACAGGTGGCTGCAAAGACTCTAAATTATGCGTCTCGGCAAATAACTGAGCGTTTTTTGTAGCGATGTCTAATACATTTTTCAATAGCTCATGTTGCATATGACGCCTGCACAAACAATATTCCTGACGCGACCCACAAGAGGGCGAAAAAGACATTGACCCCCATCACCTGAACAACTCCTATGTTAAACGCAGGCTGCCAGATAAGAAAGGCAATGACCGGAACTACCAGCTGAGCAGCTGCCATGGCAAACAACACGCGTGACAGTCCGCTCGCGGCACGTCGCGTCACGATTGCACCCAGAGCACCAACCGCAAGCACACCCAGGTACAAGACATTTGCCGGATTATCTTCATTACCAATAATGCCCACCGCAAGGTTGATCCAGATCAAGAGGAATGCCGTACTCATCGCAATTGCCGTAGCAGCACGATAGGCGCGCGT
>CAYRMM010000021.1:0-6639 GCA_964425425.1 uncultured Gammaproteobacteria bacterium
ACGCTTTCTTTAAAGGATGGCTGCTTCTAAGCCAACCTCCTGGTTGTATAAGTCATTCCACCACCTTTTACACTTAATCTAGATTTAGGGACCTTAGACGGCGCTGTGGGCTGTTTCCCCGTTTGACTGATGGAGCTTAGCCCCCATAGTCTGACTCTCAATGATTATCATAACGGTATTCGGAGTTTGGTTCGGTACGGTACGGCAAACCCGCCCGAAACCGATCCAGTGCTCTACCCCCGTTACTACTCATTGAGGCTAGCCCTAAAGCTATTTCGAGGAGAACCAGCTATCTCCCGGCTCGATTGGAATTTCACCCCTAGCCACAACTCATCCGCTGATGTTGCACGATCAGTCGGTTCGGTCCTCCACCAGTTGTTACACTGGCTTCAACCTGGCCATGGCTAGCTCGCCGGGTTTCGGGTCTGTTACATGCTGTTGAAGCGGGCGGTTAACCCTTGCTTTCACTGTGCCTTCGTCCTCGCGGACTTAAACTCACAACATATAACAACTCGTTGGCTCATTCTTCAATAGGCACGCGGTCACCCACATGGGGCTCCCACTGCTTGTAAGCACATGGTTTCAGAACTATTTCAACTCCCTTGCGGGATACTTTTCACCTTTCCCTCACGGTACTTGTTCACTATCGATCATTGGATAATATTTAGCCTTACCACATAGTCATGGTAGATTCCAACGAAATTTCACGAGTTTCGTTGTACTCAAGAATTCTCACCATAGTACGTGTGTGCATTTCGCTTACGGGGCTTTCACCTTCTGTGGCGCTCCTTTCCAGAAGCTTCAACTATACACACAACACACTATCCGAATATAGTAAGATATTCGACGTGAGGTCTTACAACACCATACCAGCAACGGCATACTCCTTTCACTGCCTCTTTGTTAACAAAGTCAACGCTGAGACAGAACACTGATATGGTTTGGGCTGTTCCCGTTTCGCTCGCCACTACTCAGGGAATGCGTCACGCACGGCGTGACAATTTTTTCTTTTCCTCCAGGTACTGAGATGTTTCAGTTCCCCGGGTTGCCTCCGCAACGCTATGTATTCACGTTACGGTAACCGATCTTCAATCGGTTGGGTTTCCCCATTCGGAGATCCTCGGGTCAACGGTTGCTTATCACCTAACCGAGGCTTATCGCAGATTGCTACGTCCTTCATCGCCTTCCAATGTCAAGGCATCCACCATGTGCACTTGAGTGCTTTACTGCAAGAACACTTTAAATTTACATTTTTGTTTTGAACAATTCAATGAATTGCTACGATTTTAATAGATGCTCATTACCACTTTCATCATCACTTGATTTATTGGTAATGTGTTATTCAGTTGTCAAGTTGCGACTCCAATGAATAGGTAGCTGTTGTATGCTTGAGATCATCTCCCATACCTACCTGTTCTCGCTTGAAGGTTCATGAATGGCCACCGATTTGATAGACACAGATGAAACTTCAATTCGCTTTATCATTATAAGACTTTGTTCTTGATACAAAGATGAAGTGCAAGGCGGACTCGAGAAGCGCAGTAAGCTGTACTCATGTACAGCGTCGAGCATCACAGAGGCCAACGCAGCAATTCGCTTTGTATAAAGAATGGTAAGGACAAAAAAATCGCTTGGCTAGAAGCGATGGCTTACTCATCTCTGAGTACCTTCTATCGCTTACAGGATTATAGAACTATTGACTTGTTGAATGGTTGTTCTCATTCAGTACTATAACGTTGTAGTTGATAGAGGTTAATCTCAGGCGAGTTAACATATTCATTTGATGTGCCACTATCTTATACTATGGTTAAAATGTTGTCAAGGGTTTTTTGAGGAAGAATCTCGGGGAGCTGTCCACATCCTGTGAATAAGTGGCGGCACCAGCTAATCTCCCCGTCATTCAGAGGCCTCTGGCCGAAGAATCTGGGGAGATTCATTTACGCAAAGCCAGATCCTTCGCGCAAAGCCTGCCTGCCGGCAGGCAGGCGCTCTGGATGACGGCTTTGGTTGTTTCTTTCCCTTTACTACGTATTCGCTTTTGAGATATAAGCTCGCGTCTCCTTGACTATTTATCCCTACTTCGTATACTCAGATGAACCGTTCTTTGCCCAATCCAGGAGGAGTTACCCGATGCGTAAACAAGTTATTTTCATGCGCCCTTTCCCGCTTCCGACCGAGCGCCCCACCGGATTCATCGACGAGATGCTTCAGCGAAGAATCTCTTTCATCAACGGCATCCAAGGGCTTGGCGAGGATCTTGATCTGGGCTGCCTCCTCTGCTGTGTCGACGGAAGCAGCGAAAGTCGCGCCACTGCGAGCATCATAACAACGTTACTCCCAACGCTCTCCGCGGTCGAAGTCATCCCTCTCAACGGCGTCATCGACCGCTTCCCGCTCGTCGAATACTTCGAGCGTCTCCTCGAATCCAACGACACGCTGATTGTGGTCACCAACGTAACGATGTGCGAAGACGCGCTCGAACAGGTGGTCAAAGAGGTACTGCGCAACTACGCCTGGCTACCTCTCACCCCTGCGGGCATTGCCTTCCTCTATCAGGAGATTCCGCACTACGAAGAATCTCGGGCGCGCGAGGTGAACATCCCCGACAACGAGGATGCGCCGACCTACATCATGTGAAGGAAAAACGCCACGCATCGAGCTGGGCTCGACTCGGCGTGGCGCTCATCACCGTCAGCTACTCACTTCGTGAGACTGGCGGTTTTTTATTTCTTTGTTTGCGCAACCTTTGCTTCCAGCTCACCGCTCCCCAACATATCTAAAATAATGTCACACCCTCCCACGAACTCACCGTCAAAATAAATTTGCGGTAAGGTCGGCCATTGCGAATATTCTTTGATCGCTTCGCGCATCTCATCGTCTTCAAGCACGTTATAAAATCCGAAATCATCCGTAAACTTTTTAATCGCCTGCACTGCCTGCATACTAAATCCGCACATCGGGCGATTAGGCTCACCTTTCATGAAAATAAAAATCTGGTGGCTCTTGATGAGATCATCAATTTTTTGCTTGAGTTCTTCGTTCATGGATAGTTATTAGTTGTTAGGTAATAGTTGGCAGGTTAACTGTTTAACCGTTTAAACTGTTAACTGCCCTACTGGGCTTTCGTCTTCACCACCACCGAATGCAAATCGCTATCCGTATAGATACGAGACCGATTTATTAACCTTTGTTAGTATATCAAAAAATGTTCCAAAAAGAAAAATCCCCGACTCTCTCTAACGAGAGAGCCGGGGGAAGGCACCCACCTTCGCTCTGCGAGCTACGGTGGGCAAAACCAAGAGGCAAGAATGTCAGCCCTTCGTCTGACCCCTCACTTTCTGCGAAAGTGTGGGGTCGTCCTCAGGCCTGAGAAACTGCCTCACGAGCGCGCAGGTTGACACCGTCGAAGTCACGGTGGGAGTAGTGGACCTCCAACCCACCGACACCGTAGCGGACGTGGAAGACGCCGCCCCGCGAACGAAGCGAGCTGGTGAGCGTGATGCTGTGTACGTCCAGCTGCTTTCTCGTCTCCAGGAAGTACTTCCACGAAAACAGGAGCCGCTCGGTCAGCGTGAGGAAGTTCATCCCCTTGCTGATGAGCTTGTCATAGCTCTTGTTCTTGTAGTTCGCGTCGGCCTCGACCGTGTCACGGCACCAGACGGCGTAGGCGCCGTTTGTGGCGGTACGCGGACTTGCCGTATCCAGCTCGTCCAGGCTGACATCTTCGTCGTACTTCCAGGTCGGCATGACCTGTCCGCACAACTCGAATGCAGGTTGCGCCGTCATGCCCTGGGGCACGACGATCAGACGATCGAAACCAGCCTTATGGGACGGGATGACGACCGTCGACGGATCGACGGCGATGCCGACCTTGGCATACGCCTCCACCCAGCTCGCAAGCTGGTCTTCGGCAGTGCCAAGCTTGGGAATCGCGAATGGATCGCGATGCTCCAGCAACGCTTGGACATGCCTGCCGGTGAGGCTGCCGTCTTTGAGTTGACGGAAAAGATCTTGTAACTGTCCAGGGGTAACCCCCGACCAGCTGTCGACTACGGTTTCCATAGCCAACCTCCTTGTAAAAAACGTGCCGAATTTTGAAATACCCTTCAGCGTTGGGCTCTGTTACTCAACCTTGAGAACATATGTGTGTTGCCACCGTATATGGCCTCAAAGTTAGTAGCACTTTATCATGAATTCATATTTTTGTCAAGTGCGCCCTGCTATTTGATGGCTAAAATTAGGTATAAAATATATTCACCTGATTACAATCATCGTCAACCCAAAGATCTTTCCCCGTCATACGACGGGGCAGGCAGGCAAAAGCCTTCAAGATGACGATGAATTGCGCCACGATCTTTGTTTATTTGATTATTTGCCCTCTTGTTCATTTGACTTCGTCTTCACCACCACTGAGTGCAAGTCACCTGCCAGCAATTCTTTCAAAGCAGCATACACCATCCGGTGCTGCTCTACTTGGGAGTGCCCTGTGAATTGTGCACTGTGCACCGTGACTTCAAAATGATGGCCATTGCCCATGGGGTCAGTGACTTCAACTACAGAATCAGGGAGCTGCGCTTTCACCGCATCTTCGATGGCGCACATCATTTGCTGTATTTCGTTGTGATCAAGATGGTTGCACATGGGAACTGGTTGATGGTCGATAGTTAATGGTTGATGGGAAAAGAGTTTATCTCCTCCCTTCTTCACAAAAAACAATATTCCTTTTCGTAACACGGGTGCGGTCGGAGGCCCAGCACCACCGTGGGTTCTGGGCACGGACTCCCTTTACTAATTAGGCACATGCTCCTCCCTCCTTCACAAAATATAATAATCCTGACGTGTATATCCGTGCGGATGGAGGGACTCGAACCCTCAAACCTTGCGGTACATGCTCCTAAGGCATGCGTGTATACCAATTCCACCACATCCGCATGTTCAGGATTATTATATTTTGTTTCGGAAGGTAAAAAGGCATAGCGTGCCTGCCCCGCTCAGCGGGGTATACCAATTCTCTTCATCATCCGTAGCTTAAGCGAAGGATGACACTTTACCGTTCGAAGTTATCTTCTGAAGATAACGAAGAATGGCACGTCCGCATAATAAATGACATACGGAGTGTACCAAAGCCACCGTGCCGCGTCAACGCTGATTGACTTTTTTTTGTAAGAGCGGATAATGCAATAAACGGGAGAAGTACCATGACAACTCGCACGCTCTTTCATATCGACCGCGACTCGCTCTTTACCTACGAAAAATTCAACGGATTTTCGCACCTGCTGATGGTGCCCGTCAGCTTCGTGCTCACCATCGTCTCCGTCGTCACGGCGGCGCACCTGGATAGCATGTTCAAGGTGACGGCCGTCAGCGTCTACGGCTTCACCATGATGACGGTGTTTCTGTGCAGCGGCCTGTACCACCTCGTGCCCAGCGGCCCACGACTCAAGAAGATCCTTCGCCGCATCGACCAGGCATCTATCTTTCCCTATATCGCCGCAACGTCCATGCTCGTGACACTCATCCCGCTCTGGGAGGCAAACGGTGTGCTGCTCACGATTCTCATCTGGGCGGCGTCGCTTGCGGGCATGTACCTCAAGGTGCGTGAAAAGGATCTGCCTTTTTGGCTGGAGGTAACCGCCTACGTCCTCTTGGGCTGCCTGTGCCTCGTGGACGCTGACGTCTTGCTGACCAGCCTACCACCAGCAGCATTTTGGATGCTTGTCGGCGGTGGCGCTGCCTACATTTTCGGCGCTGTCATCGTAGCGCTCGAGGAATCCCTTGATGCCGATGGTCACAAAAACTTCCATGAATTTTGGCACATCCTCGTCATCATCGGAACCATACTCCACTGGATCGTCATCCAATGGTACATCATCTATCTGTAACTTGTTCACACGCCTCTTCCAACACCACGGGAGGGGCATTTTTATTACCTCAAACGATTGACTTTCTCTCTTTCGTATGCTAGGTTGCAATGATCTCAAACAAGGATCTTCTTTGTTTGAGTTTCTGTTCTCTCCACAACCTACTGCTCACGAAAGGAGCATGTTTCACTACTTTCCCGGTATGCGGTATCTATTTTTTTCTTTCCACCTCATCCGAAAGTTGTCATCATGCACACGCACCTTCCCATCGACTCCTACGAACAGGAGATTGTCGATGCGATGCAGCGTCATCGTGTCGTAATCATCAGCGCGGAAACGGGCGCCGGCAAAAGTACCCGCGTCCCGCAGATGCTGTGGCGCCAAGGTTACAGCGTCGTCGTGACGCAACCCCGTCGCCTCGCGGCACGTTCGGTTTCCGAACGCATCGCACAGGAGATGGAGTGCGAACTGGGTACGCTCGTCGGCTATCAGACAGGCTTTGAAGAGAATTTCGGTGATGACACCGATATCCTCTTCTGCACGGACGGTCTGGAGATGCTGCGCCAACTCCGCAAGGACTTCGACTCTGACATCTACATCTTCGACGAGATCCACGAGTGGAATCTGAACCAGGAGATCCTGGTGGCATGGGCCAAGCGCATGCTCGTCGAAGACGAGACCTTCCGTCTCATCCTGATGAGCGCCACCGTGGAAACGGACGAGCTCTCGGCATTTTTCGACGGCGCTCCCGTCATCGAAGTCCCCGGCCGAGTCTTTC
>CAYRMM010000021.1:6747-9792 GCA_964425425.1 uncultured Gammaproteobacteria bacterium
TCCCGTCAGCGAAGTCCCCGGCGGAGTCTTTCCCGTGCGTGAAATCCACGCCCGAGATCGTCAGCTCACAGACGTCATCAAGGAGCTGGTGAATAAAAAGCACAACGTCCTGGTGTTCCAGCCCGGCAAAGCCGAGATCGCTCAAACGATCGAATCGCTGGAAAACGACGACGTGAAGGCGCACCTACTCCCGCTCCATGGCGAACTCCAGCCGGCCGAGCAGGCGCTCGTCTTTGACCACTACGACCTTCCCAAGGTTGTGGTGGCAACGAATGTCGCGCAAACCTCCATCACCATCGATGACATCGATGCTGTGGTGGATACCGGACTGGAACGTCGCGTCGAAACGGTTGACGGGATCGAGGGGTTGTATATCGCCCCCATCTCACTGGCCGATCGAACGCAGCGCAAAGGACGCGCAGGACGAACCAAGGAAGGTGTGTATTACAACTGCTACTCCGGCAGTGAAGCGCCCTCGCCGTATCCCAAACCCGAAATTCAACGGCATCGACTCGATCAAGTCGTGCTTCGCCTGGCGCTCCACGATGTGGACGCAACTGAGCTGGATTTCTTTCACCAACCGCCCAAAGCGAGCCTGGTGGCAGCGCGCGCAACGTTGCGCGCGCTGGGGGCACTGGATGTAAAAGGCCAGCTGACACCGATCGGTCGGCGCATGGCAACACTCCCCGTCAACGTGCGGTACGCGCGCATGATCGTGGAGGCGGAAAATCGAAGTGTCCTTGATGACATCTTGACCATCGCGGCTATCCTTGAGGTGAAAGGCATCGTCGAGCGCAACAATCCGGCATGGTATCAACTGACCAGGGAAAACAAGAGTGACTTGCTCGCTCAGCTGGACGTCTACAACAAGGCGTTGGTCATGGGCAGCAACGAAGAACGCCGCAAGCACGGCATTCACGCAAAAATGTTTTTCCGCGCCAAGGAGATCCGCACCAAGCTGGCCGAAACACTCCTCTCACAGGCCAAGCGCTCGCACACCTGGGTGAACTTCCCCTCGAGCGGTAACCGTGACGACATCCTCAAGGCAATCGCCGCGGGCATGCTCGAGTACGTGTATCAGCTCTTTGGGGACGAGTGCCACGGCAACGACAATGTCACGCGCAAACTTGGACGTGACTCGGTCATCCCTACCTTTGGCAGACAGCTGATCGTGGGAGAACCCATCGATATCCAGATCACGAACCGATTCAACGAATCGGTCACGCTGAAACTGGTGACGATGGCCAGCACCGTAACGGTCGAGATGCTGCAGGACGTTGCCGAGCACCTCATGGAAGAGGTCTTTACCGGCATCTCTCTGAGCCCCGGCGGCGAAGTGCTCTTCACCTACCACGTCATCTTCAACGGCGTTGTGGTGAAAGTGCGCAATGTACCCTACACCTGGCAGCAGCTCGAGTACTACCAGCCTCGTGGCATGGGTATCGACGATGTGCGTCAAGAACTGGCACGCATGCGTTTCCACGAAGAGCAGCGTTCGTTCTTGGGAGCACTGCGTCCCAAGCGAGTACCGACACAACCTCGCGAGTTGCTCCCGCAACGCTATGGACGCGATCCGTACAACGGGGAAACGCTCCTGGCATATCCGTCGGCGCGCAAGCAGGAAAACGGTTGGCTCGTCGAGTGGCACTTCTCGCCAGAAGAGGCGCTCGCGCAGACCGACATTCCCGTACACGCCCTCGCCTTCTCGGCGTAAGCTGAGCAGTTACACATTTCCCGGAGGGGCGACTCGTCGCCCCTCCTTTTTTCATACTTAAAATCACGCCCCCGTAAGGGCGTGATGTTCGATGCAAGAAAGGTTAATTGGCAGGCGTTGTCGGCTTCGTCGTAATCACTTCCTGCTGCTGCAACAAAGTCACTAGGTTATTGTACGACTGTACGATCTGGATAATATCCGCTCGCTGTCGTTCATTTTCATCAACCAGCCGAACATACTGCCAGGTCATGAATGCTTGGCCGGCAAGGAGTAATCCGAGAATAAAGATGACGGCGTAATTAAAGATGTTTTTTTCTTTTGCCATAGGTTTCGTCATATTAGTAAGTATACCAATTCGTTCCATCAGAGTACAGCCGGACTGATCCGTAGTTTGTCGTAATGCTCACCGATGTTCCACCGTCAACGGTTTCTGAACCATTCTGCGAAATGACGATATTACTGTTGCTCGCGTCACCGCTTTCGTCTTTAATGATCACCGTATCATTGACAGAAGGCGCTGGCAACGTGAGCACCACTGATCCTGCATAGTTCACACCCACGATACCGTCAGACGTCTGGATGCTGTATGTTGAAGTCGTCACTGCCGTGTAACCATTTGACGATGACGCGGTAATACAGTCAGTCCACGCGCTGTTTTGATAGCAGCGGAACTTATGATCATTTTCATTGTAGTAGATCGCGCCATTCGTACCCGTCGGATCTCCCGCATCTGACTTGATACCTAGCACCAGCAAGCGTGGCGTTGTCGTGCTCACCCCATCACCGATGTACACGCGTCCATCACTACCAATCTTCAATTGTGTTACCAACGTATTGTCCGTCGTTCCCGTACTACCCGGTGTTGGTGTTTGAATATAGATATCCGATCCACCTGTTCCCGTCGAGATTCCTGAGGCAAGGTACAAGTCACCTCCTGCCAGATCAGTGCCGCCTGATACAGCTCCACCCGCAGCAATCGTCAAATCATACCCCGCGGTGTCAGCTGCAGCCGTTCGTCCAACCTGCATCGTTTTGTTGGCATCTCCACGAAAGGTAATCAGATCAAGCCCGATGGCGAGCTTCTCAACTCCAGCTGTGCGTAATGACAAGAGTGTTGCATCAGATGCCGTAAATGCATTCGTCGTGTCAAAAACATTCGCAATACCGCCGCCAGTTGCCGCTGCATACTGTGATGCGACTTCTGCCGACGTTAAGACATCGTTGTACAAAATAGCATTATCAATAATACCATCAAAGTCAAAGTCGGTGCCAACCGCGCCACCATCAGACGTACGAACGCCAAGCATTAAGCTGCTTGCACCCGACCCTAC
>CAYRMM010000022.1:0-9553 GCA_964425425.1 uncultured Gammaproteobacteria bacterium
AAGGTGCACGATGAGCGTAATGAGGCAAAGCCGGGAATGACGGTCGTGTTCGAAGAATGTCGCCCATTGTCAAAAGACAAGCGATGGCGATTGGTTGAGATCAAGAAATAAGCAAACACAGTAATCTACGTGTATGGTACAAGAAGAAAGTAAATTAATGCTCGCTGACAATACCGGAGCCAAGAAACTCAAGGTTATTCGTGTATTGGGCGGATACAAGAAGCGCTATGCTCGCATTGGCGATATTGTAACTGCGTCAGTGAAGGAAGCACAGCCGCATAGCTCGGTCAAAAAAGGCCAAGTTGTTCACGCGGTCATCGTGCGCTCAACCGTGAATACTCGCCGCAACGATGGTTCATATATTAAGTTTGACGAAAACGCGGCTGTTATTATTGATAAAAATTCTCGAGAGCCGAAAGGAACTCGTATCTTTGGACCTGTGGCACGTGAACTTCGCGGAAAAGGTTTTAAAAAGATCGTATCGTTGGCTCCGGAAGTATTATAAATTTGGATTCTAAGCAAGACGTATGAAAATCAAAACAGGAGACAACGTGAAGGTCATCGCCGGTAAGGATAAGGGCAAAACTGGAAAAGTTTTGCAGGTTTTTCCGCAACAAGAGCGAGTCGCCGTTGAAGGCGTTAATATGATGGTGAAGCACTTGCGTGGGCAAGGGAAGCAGGCAGGACAAAAAGTTGAGTTTGCTGCACCGCTCCACATTTCAAACGTCATGCTCATTGATCCGAAAAATAACAAGCCAACTCGCGTCGGGTACAAAGTCCTTGACGCGAAAGAAGGAAAGCAGAAAAAAGTCCGCATTTCAAAAAAGACCGGCGAAGTGATTTCGTAACGATAAACGCAAAAGAAGTAGTATGAAAAAATTACGAGAACAATATAACGATATTCTGGCAAACCTTAAAACCGAGCTGGGACTTTCAAATGTTATGGAAGTACCACGCCTCGAGAAGGTTACTTTGAATGTGGGACTTGGAAAAGGATTGAGCGACAACGGGTTTGTTGATGCAGTAGAGGAGAGTTTGACGCGCATTACGGGTCAAAAGCCGGTCAAAACTTTAGCAAAGAAGTCAATTTCAAACTTTAAAATTCGAGAAGGCATGGTGATTGGTATGAAAGTGACGCTCCGTGGAGATCGCATGTTCGACTTCATCGACAAATTGGTTCACATTACGTTGCCGCGTGTCCGCGACTTCCGGGGGATTTCTGACAAGTCGATTGATAAAGCAGGAAACTTAAACATTGGTATCAAAGAGCATATCGCGTTTCCTGAAATCAAAGCTGATGATATTGAACGAGTGCACGGTGTTGAAGTAACGATTACGACAACAGCAGATACTCGAGAGCAAGGACTCGCGCTCTTCAAGGCAATCGGTATCCCATTTAAGAAATAAGTTACGATATAAATTCCGTACTATGGCGACGAAAGCACAAATTGCAAAATCAAAGAGAAAGCCAAAATACAGCACGCGCATTGTTCGCCGATGTTGGCGATGTGGTCGAACGCGCAGCTTTATTCGTGACTTCGGCATTTGCCGTATCTGCTTCAGAGAACTTGCCTCAAAGGGTGAAATTCCTGGAATCCGCAAGAGCTCTTGGTAATTGGCGGTACGAATCTACTAAATGAATTATTAGAGATATGTATACAGATCCTATTTCAGACATGTTAACACGCATCCGCAACGCATCTGCGGCGCGCAAAGCTGAGGTTTTGATTCCCTTTTCAAAACTGAAGTTTGAGATTGCCAAGCTTTTGAAGCACGAGGATTACGTGGAATCAGTTGAAAAGGTTGAAGATGGTAAATTCCCGCAGATTAAAGTTACCTTGAAGTACGATGGCAAGAAACCGGGATTGACGCAAATCAAGCGCGTCAGCACGCCAGGAAAGCGCGTGTATGTGACGAAAGAAACACTGCCAAAGGTATTAAATAATTTGGGTATCGCAATTATTTCAACATCACAAGGACTCATGACCAATAAGCAGGCGCAGCGTGCCGGTGTTGGTGGTGAGGTATTGTGTGAATTGTGGTAATTCCCGAGTAGGTGCTCGGTAGGAGGAAGGAATGATGCTTTGCTTCTTGCAGCCGAGTACGTACGGTAAGTAAACTTGAATAACGACGTATGTCACGAATTGGAAAAAAAATTATTGCAGTGCCGCAAGGCGTAACAGTTGCCGTTGAAAACGGTGTGATTACGGTGACCGGCCCAAAAGGATCATTGCAACAGCAATTGCATCCAGTTGTTTCAATTGAACAGAATGAAGAGGGGCTCCAGGTGAAGGTTGCCAACGAAGAAAATAAGCAGCAACGCGCGGTGTGGGGACTTTTTGGGAGCTTGATCCGTAACATGATCGAAGGCGTTGTGAATGGATACAAAAAAGAATTGGAAGTGAATGGTGTTGGGTATCGTGTTGCGATGAAGGGAACGGATATTGAATTGAATGTTGGGTTTTCTCATCCGGTAACATTTAAGGTGCCTGCAGGGGTTACAGCGACAACGCAAGATAATCGTATCACCATCGAAGGTATTGATAAGCAATTGGTAGGAGAAACGGCTGCGCAGATTCGCAAAATCCGTAAACCTGAGCCATACCTTGGTAAGGGTATCAAATACGTTGACGAAGAAATTCGCCGTAAGGCAGGTAAGGCTGCGTCAGCATAATCATGATCGTTAATTATACGAAGCTATGACTATTTCAGTACAACAAAAAAACGAACGAACAGCACGTCGTGCGCGTCGTAACCGTAGCAAAATCATGGGTACGGCAGAGCGCCCACGATTGTCGGTACATCGCTCACTCAAGCACATCTCAGCGCAATTGATTGATGACGTGACCGGCACTACCGTAGCAGCGGCGACTGATCGTGCGCTCAAGGGGGCGAAGCTCGAAAAGGCAGCTGCAGTGGGTAAGGCGATTGCTCAGGCCGCACAAGGTAAGGGTATTACATCGGTTGTGTTTGACCGCGGTGCATACTTGTATCATGGTCGCGTGAAGGCCGTTGCAGAAGCTGCGCGTGAAGCGGGATTGCAATTCTAACAACATAACAACTTTTAACCAGTACCAGACGTATGGCTAGAATGAATAAACGACAAGCAAAACCTGAGCAGGAGTTTGAACAACGCCTGATTGAGGTTGCCCGCGTAACACGTGTGATGAAGGGTGGTAAGCGTATGCGCTTCCGCGCTTTGCTTGCTATTGGTGATCGCAAAGGACGTGTTGGAATCGGCCAGGCAAAGGGTGCCGATGTCAGTATGGCGATCCAAAAAGCGTTCCATCAGGCAAAAAAGAATTTGATTATGGTGCCGATGGTAAACGGAACAATTCCGCATGAAATCAATAAGAAGTACAAAGCGTCACAGATCATGCTCAAGCCTGCGAAGTCAGGTTCTGGAGTGAAGGCAGGTGGTGCTGTACGTATCATTTTGGAACTTTCAGGAATTCAAGACGTTACGGCGAAGATTAAGGGATCAAACAACAAAACAAATAACGTAAAGGCAACGCTTGAAGCGCTTGGAGAATTCAAGATGACTGACGAGACGCGCAAAGATCTTGAAAAGCGCAAAGAAGCACTTGCTCGTAAAGCAGCGACACAGCGTTCAGATACACGAAAACCTGCAGGACGTCGTGGACCACGCAAGCCGATGAATGGTAAACCGGCAGCAGCGAAAAAGCCAGCTGACAAGAAGCCTTCTGCAAAAAAAGAAGCTACTAAATAAGACAGAATTATGGCATTGAGTTTACACAATCAGAAATCCGTCAAAAATCTCAAGGCAAAAAAGCGTATCGGTCGCGGACATGGTTCGGGGCGTGGTACGTATGCCGGACGTGGTTTGAAGGGACAAAAGGCTCGCTCAGGAGGACGCGGTGGTTTGAAGTTGTTAGGTATGAAGGGGAACATGCAGAATTTGCCGAAGTTGCCAGGATTCAAGTCGCTGAAACCGCGCATGGAAACAGTGACGTTAGCAACGCTTGAAAAGCACTACAAAGACGGAGCGAAAGTTACTCCAGAAAACTTGCTCAAGAACAAGCTGATCTTGACGACGCATCATGGCGTGAAGGTCTTAGGTACGGGGACGCTGACCAAGAAATTAATTGTCATTGCTGATGCGGTTTCAGCCCAGGCGCAGGCTGCTATTGAAAAAGCAGGAGGAGTGGTCAAAGTGACCCGTCCAACCAAGCCATCAGCTGTATCAGAAGAACAGGAAGCGTAATCCATGAACCTTTGATGCGGCTGCGTGTCAAAGGTTCTTTAAGAACAGCTTAATCTACAAGGTATGTTTATCGATAAAATTCGAGCAATTTGGAAAGTGAAAGATTTGCGCAACCGCATCGGATTTGTGTTGCTGATGGTGGTGATTTTTCGCATCGCCGCACATATTCCTGTGCCAGGAGTAAATTCGGAGAATCTTCGAGCGTTTTTTGAATCAAACCAGGTGTTGGGATTGCTCAGCGTGTTTTCGGGAGGTGGTATTGAAACCTTCTCAATCGTTGCGTTGGGTATTGCCCCTTACATTACGGCATCAATCATCTTCCAACTGTTGACGATGATTAATCCCAAACTCGAAGAGTTACAAAAAGAACCAGGTGGGCAGGAAAAGATTAACACATGGACACGCGTTGCTGTCGTACCATTGGCAATTCTCCAGTCATTTGGGTTGATCTCGCTTTTGCAGCAGTCAGCGCTGAATATCTTCCCCGCAATTTCTTTTGGCGAGAAGTTGCTGGCGGTTTTAACAATTACCGCAGGAACGATCTTCTTAATGTGGTTGGGTGAGTTGATTACGGAAAAGGCAATTGGTAATGGTATTTCAATCATCATCTTTGCGGGTATCATCTCGAGTTTACCGGGATTTATACAGCGCTTTATTGCGACATACGATAGCTCACAGCTCTTTACCGTGATTATTTTTGCCGCAGTAACGATTATTACGATTGTGACGGTTGTTTTGCTTAATGAGGCGACGCGTAATATTCCGGTGTCATACGCACGCCATGTGCGCGGTGGAGCAGGTGCTGGTGTGAGCACACATTTGCCGTTGAAGGTGAACGCTGCGGGTATGATCCCGATTATCTTTGCAATTTCGTTGGTTCTCTTCCCACCATTAATCGCGCAGTTTACCGTGCAAGCACAATCTGCGTGGTTGCGTGAAGTATCACAGTGGGTGATCGTGACGTTCCAAAATCAGACCGTGTATGGAGTCTTGTACTTCACCTTCGTCTTCATCTTCACGTACTTCTATTCATCAGTGGTCTTCAAACCGGAGCGCATTGCCGAAAATCTTCAAAACCAAGGAGGTTTCGTGCCGGGTATTCGCCCAGGAGAAGCGACCAAGAATTACTTGCAGTACATTTCTAATCGAATCTTGTTCACCGGTGCGGTATTCTTGGCAACGATTGCGGTGTTACCGATTATCTTGCAAGAAGGACTCAACACAGGAAATCTTGTCTTGGGATCAGCATCAATCCTCATTGTGGTAGCCGTTGTGATTGATATGGTGCGTCAGATTGAGGCACAGCTCACGATGCGGGATTACGAACTCTAAAAATCAACAGCCCGGATCTTCTAACATGAGAGAAGCTGGAATCAGTTCCGGCTTTTTCTCATTATACAAACGGTGCTATAATGCGAATCAATGGACGAACAGCAGAAACTCAACCTTATTCTCATGGGACCACAAGGCTCTGGCAAAGGCACGCAAGGTGAGCTTTTGAGCGAGCGCTTAGGAATCCCCTTACTGGTAACTGGAGATTTGTTTCGAGCGCATATTGCGCTGGGGACGTACTTAGGGCAGCTTGCCGAACAGACGATTCATGCCGGCGACCTCATGCCCGACGATATTACACGTGAGCTTGTGGATAATGAGCTGGCACAGCTGCGTGAGCAAGGGGTCATTATTGATGGGTATCCTCGTAACGTGAAGCAAGCAGAGGATTTGGATAAGATGCTTACAGTTGATTATCTTATCTACTTGCACGTTCCTGATGCGGTTACCGTTGAGCGCATCAGCAATCGACGCACCTGTGCGGCGGGACATGTGTACAATCTCATCTCGAAGCCACCACGCACAGCGGGCGTTTGCGATCACGATCAACTGCCACTGGAAGTGCGAGCAGATGATCAGCCACAAGCAATTCAACGTCGACTCGATATTTATCACACGCAAACCGAACCGGTCATTGACCATTATCGCAAACAAGGAAAGCTGCTCCAGTTTGATGCTTCAGATTCAATTGAGATGGTGCATGAAGCGATTGTGCGGAGATTGCAGGCGGTGCTTGAATAACATGTATGATTATCAAAACACAAGAAGAAATTCAGTTGATTAAAGAAGGTGGACATATTCTCGGACGTATCATGGATGCGGTGATTGAGCGTGTGCGCCCGGGTGTGACGACCGATGAGCTTGATGCGTATGCAGAGCAACTGATGCGCGAAGCCGGCGGTGAGCCTGCATTTAAGGGGTACAAGCCATCATTTGGTCATGAACCGTTCCCTACAGCGCTCTGTACGTCGGTGAATGAGCAGATCGTTCATACGCCGGCAAATACCGGACGTGTTTTGCAGGAAGGCGATATTATTGGTATTGACGTGGGGTTTAAATACAAAGGCATGTTTACCGATATGGCGCGTACGGTGCCAGTGGGGGCGATTGGCGCGCAGGCACGTGATTTGTTGTTGACAACGCAGGCGGCACTGGAGGCGGCGATTGATTCGTTGCAGGTGGGAGGAACGCTCTACAGCGTTGGAGAGGCGGTTGAGGGTGTTGTTCGTGGTCGCTATGGTATTATTCGTGATCTTGTGGGCCATGGTGTTGGTAAAGAAATTCATGAGGAGCCCAATGTTACGAATTTTGCCTATGCGCCGATGAAAAAGTTCAAAGTGCAGGAAGGTATGGTGTTGGCGATTGAGCCAATGCTTGCAGTCGGCTCATCACATATCGTTTTAGGTGATGATCGGTGGACGTATGAAACTGAAGACGGGTCGTTAGCCGCTCAATTTGAAAATACCGTAGCGATTAACCACGACGGTTCGGTGGAGGTGCTCACTCCCACACGCTGGCGATATAACGCATAGTTATGAGAATACTAGGAGTTGATTACGGCTCTTCAAAAATAGGATTAGCGTTGGGTGAGACAGATGCGCGTCTGGCGACGCCTTTTGGCGTGCTTGCCGGAACTGATGATGTCCTTGAGAAGCTCACGAAGTTAATTCGGTCAGAAGGAGTGAGTTTAGTTGTTGTCGGGATTCCTTACACTGAAGCGTTGGAAGAGAGCGTTCAGGCAGGGCACGTGCGCGAATTCATTGCCAAGCTCACTGAGATGACGCCGGTGCCGATTGTGACGGTTGATGAACGATATAGCACGGCAGAGGCGAAGCGATTGATGCAGGAAGATACCATTAAAGGGGAAGATGACGCCATCGCCGCCATGACCATTTTGCAGGCATACATGGACCAAACAGCCACGTAGGCTGTTTTTTTGTTTATGATATAATGAGGCAATAGGCAGTTTGATATTTCAGGGACCGTTTAATGTAGGGCAACGCAGTATGAAGAAAAAATTACAACGAGCGGGGATATTTTTTGGAGGCATGAGTAATGAGGCGGAGGTCTCAATTATGTCGGCAAAAAACGTGTATCAGTATATTGATCGGACAAAGTTTAAACCGATTTTGGTGTTTTGGACAACAAAGGGAGCGTTTACAATAGTCGAAAATTTTGACAATCTTCACAATGGCCGTGAGGTGCGCATAGAGGCATTAGCAAGCAAAATTGACATTGCCTTTTTGGTGACTCATGGAAAGTATGGTGAGGACGGTGCTTTGCAATCGTTGTTGGAGATTAACAACATTGCCTATACCGGATGTGGAGTTTTAAGCTCTGCACTCTGTATGGATAAAGCAATGAATAAAACATACCTTGAGAGGTTTGCTATACCGCAAGTACCATTTGAGGTTATTGATGTTTCACGCGTTTCCAGGTCCATGGGTATGATAATGGCGCAAAAAGCGATTAAGAAATTACGATTGCCAGTCTATGTGAAGCCCGCTCATTCGGGTTCATCGATTGGGATAACAAAAGTGGAGCGTCAGATTGACCTGAAGTCGGCTTTGAGTAAGGCGTTGCGTGTTGATTCTAAAATTGTTATCGAGCGGGGAGTAGAAAAACCTCGTGAGATTGAGGTTGGCGTGTTGGGAAATAACAAGCTTATTATTTCTGATCCTGGCGAATTACTCTTGGCGAAGGATTTTTATGATTATGATGATAAATACAAAAAAGGGGAGGCAACGTGTGCCATCCCAGCTTCACTGACCTCACCTCAAAAGAAGGAGATTCAGCGTTTGGCAAAAAAGATATACGAAGTGTGTGACTGTAGAGGCTACGCCCGCATTGATTTTTTTATCAACAAAAAAGGAAAGGTATTTTTTAACGAAATAAACACACTTCCAGGGTTTACCGATATTTCCATGTTTCCGATGCTGATGAAGCGTCAGGGCATATCATTTTCTGAGCTGCTTACGAAGATTATTCGCTTGGCAGTATAAAATAAGAGAGAGAGTCTGGCTGAGCAATGAAAGCCATACATGGATCAAACAGCCAAGTAGGCTGTTTTTTGATTGACGCGATCCGTTGAGGGAGAGAGTCTTGTGCTTCTGCGATATATATGATATAATCATATTATAATATAGTATACTTACATATATGTCGACACTCTCAATTCCATTACAACCCGAGCATGAGAAGGCGATTACACGCCTGATCGAAGAAGGGGTGGGGTCAAACAAGGCGGAAGTCGTGCGCAGGGCGTTAGAGCAGTTTATCGAGGATCAGGCGGTCATGACGGTGTTGCGAGCAGAGCAGGAGGTGAGCGAAGGCAAGATCGTGCGCGGCGATTTGCGAAAGTTACGCAAGTAACCATGTTGAAAATTGCCTACACACCTGCCTTTATCCGCCAGGTCAAAACCCTCCCGGATGCTTTGTTTGATGAGGTAGAAGAAAAGATAGAGCTTTTGAAGGACGAAAAGAACCATAAGGCACTGAAGGTTCATAAGTTAAAAGGCCGCCTTAAAGGAAGGTATAGTTTTAGCGTCAATTACCAGATTCGCATTGTGTTTAAGTACAATCCCCGTGACAAGCAAGAAGCTATTTTGCTCGCAATTGGTGATCATGATGTGTATAGGCAGTAATCATGAGGGTACTTGTGAAAAAGAGCATATTTTTGTATTATAAACAACATGAAAGGACGAGACTTTCTCAAGAAGAAATATAACCTGCATGCCTCACAGGAGGTGGAGAGCGCTGCGCAACGACGTGAGCGTCGTTCTCGTGTGCAAGGAAAGCCCGAGAAGGTGCCTCAAAAACCGGGAGAGCGGGTTCAAAACTACCTTGATCGCTTCAGTGAAATCCTCAATCGCGAAGATATCGTGCAAAAGCAGGAGGGTATTGCCGCGCTCAAAGAACTCTTGCACCGTAGATTTGTGATTAAACCACAGGAGGTTCCTGAGGGGTATTTTGAATTACAGCGCCGTATCTTGCGCG
>CAYRMM010000023.1:0-9381 GCA_964425425.1 uncultured Gammaproteobacteria bacterium
TACCATCAAAGTTCGTCCGTACATTGTTGCAGACGGTTTGCCGGATGGGACGTACGATATTACGAATGTTGGCAAACATTTAAATGCGCAAGAATGGAACCAGGCGATGGAGGATTCAAATACTATTGTCGTTGATATGCGCAATGGGTATGAGTCGCGCATCGGACATTTTGAAGGTGCGCTCACGCCGGATGTTGACACCTTCCGTGAAGAATTACCGTTGGTACTCGAACAGTTGCAGGGGAAAGAAGATAAAAAAATTCTCTTGTACTGCACGGGTGGCGTGCGTTGTGAAAAGACTTCAGCATACCTCAAGCATCATGGCTTTGAAGATGTGAATCAACTCTACGGCGGCATCATCGCGTACAAGCATGAGATTGACGAGAAAGGGTTGCCGAATAAATTTGTTGGTAAAAACTTTGTCTTTGATGGCCGTGTTGAAGAAACCATTTCTGAAGATGTTATTGCGACGTGCGATATTTGCTCAACGCCTGCTGATGATATGGTGAATTGCAGTAATGTGGCGTGTAATCTTTTGTTCATCGAATGTTCACGGTGCGCTGACTTGTTGGAAGGGGCTTGTTCGATGGAATGTTATCGAATTACGCAGTTACCAGAAGCAGAGCAGAAGGAGTTACGCAAAGCTGCCGGTGCGAATCAGCGCAATTACACAGAGCGGTTGCGTAAAGATCTCAAGCCGTTGACGAAGCTCGAACAAGTTCAGCTGATGTTCCGAGGATGGATGAAGAAGCTGATGCAGTCTCAAGAACAGGAGGAGCAGCTTCCCGGCAAGTATATCGGGAAGGTGAGCCATTATTACCGCAAGGCACAGGTTGTTGAATTTGTCCTTGAAGGCCAGGAGTTACAGGGGGGAGATGTGCTGGTTGTTCGAGGAGAGACAACGGATGATGTTCGTGTAACGATTACCGAGCTTCGTGTCGATGGCGTGCCTGCCGAGCACGCGCAACCAGGAGATATCGTCACTGTTCGCGCATCTGAGTATCTGCGAAAAAACGATCGAATCTACAAACAAAACTCATAGAGAAACTCGCCGTGATTGGCGAGTTTCTTGTTTTGCGGGCAGTTTGCTATACTGAGGAAATGAAAGGAAAGATTTACAAAAAGAAGTACGAAAAGTATATTACGGCAACGCGAAAACCGGCATATCCGATTCACCCGGCCATTTTGAATCGACATAGCCCACGCGTCTTGCGTGATGAGGAGGAGCCGGTGACGGAGGAGGAATTTTTAACGCTCATTGAAGCCGCGCGCTGGGCGCCATCGTCATCAAATTCGCAGCCATGGCGATTCATTGTCGGCAAGAAAGGAACACCCAGTTACGAAAAACTTCACTCGTTGCTTGATGAGTTCAACACGAAGTGGACAGCACCTGCTTCATATCTACTTCTCTTGATTTCTGATGAGCAGCCGACAACACCGAAGGGGAAGCAGATGAGTAATCGTAATCATACCTCTGATGCTGGTGCCGCGTGGGAGAATCTGGCGATTCAGGCAAGTGACATGGATATCGTTGCCCATGGTATGGCTGGCTATGATCATGAGCGTGCACGCAAACTCTTCAAAATCCCAGAGCAATTTCGCGTTGAGTTTATGATTGCGATTGGCCGACGCACGTCACTTACCGAGGTGCCTCAAGAATTTTTATCCGGCGAGACGCCCAATACACGTAAGCCGATTGAAGAGCTTTTGTTTGAGGATGAGTTTGGCAAAGCATATCGTATGGAGTAACGAGCAGAGTTTATTTAGTAATATAACAGACATGGAAACAAAGCATATTCCCGAGAGCACGGAAGGGCGCATGGAAGACCGTTATGTGTGCCAGCAATGTTCAGTTCATATGACATCTGAAGAGGCGGTGAGTATTGTGCGTGCGCATGGTACGCCCGATGAACAGACGGTCTATGAGTGCAAGCATTGCTATAAGGAAAATACGGATGCGCAGGGGTAGGATTGAAAAAAACAGAAAAGCATAGTAGGCTACTACTATGCTTTTTATGTTCCTTCAAGGAGATACTTCATGACGCTTGCAGCGCTTATCTGCGATTTGGACGGTACGCTCATCGACTCAGAACCCCTGCAGCTTCAGGCGTGGAATCACGCGCTGCAGCCATACGGTATCGTCATCACTGATGACGAGTATGTTGACTACTGCGGTAGGAGCAGCTTTGAGATCTGCTACGAAATCATTACGACGCACATGCTGGACTGCGATATCGCTTCGCTACAGGCGGCACGTAAGCAGTATGTCGAGCAACAGCTAGCAACAATCGGCTTTGTGCTTCCGGTCATGCCGGGCGCTGAAGCGTTGCTCCAACGCTGTGTCTCGGCGCATCTGCCGCGTGCCATCGCTACGAGCTCGCGCTTTTCACTGGCGTGGAAGAAGGTGCAGATCACGGGACTACTCCCATACTGCAACAAGATCATTGGAGCGGATCAGGTAGAGCACGCAAAGCCTGCGCCTGACCTGTATCTCAAGGCGGCTGATGTACTTACGCAGGCGCATGGTCCGCTCAACGGAGATATCATCTGCATCGAAGACACACCGGCCGGTGTTGCGTCTGCCAAGGCAGCGGGATTCCTCTGTCTGGCGGTGCCCAACCGCTTTTCGTGCCAAGAATCGTTCGCGCACGCAGATGAGCGGTTCTTATCCCTGGACGAAGTTCAAGGGTGGCTGGAAGAGCGCTACCCGACAACGTTCCAGCAGCGAGTCGCGTCATGAGGCTGCTCTTCGTTCTTACGATCTGTCTCATGAGCGCGTGCGCGCGGCATGAACCGGTGCGAGAGCCGACACCACTACCCACCATCGAAGAGGAATCAGATGAGCGCCCGCAACGGCGCCCACCTCCTCAACGTATTTTCCGCGACAGCCCCACGGCTGTCGCTTTTTTATTCGGTCTTGTTATGAAACTTCTTATAAATCTCTTTGAGCTGGCGGTCGGTGATATGCGTATAGATTTGCGTTGTCGTAATTGACGAATGTCCCAGCATGGTCTGGACGCTCCGAATATCCGCACCGTTATTCAAAAGGTCAGTGGCAAAGGAATGACGCAAGACGTGGGGAGTGACATTTTTGGTAATGCCGGCGAGTTTTGCCATCTTTTTGATCATGCGTTGAATGGAGCGTGGCGTCAGTGGCTCATCGACTTCGTCGCGCCCGGTGACGCCGCGATCATGCGAGATGAAAAGATAGGGGTTCATATCATTACGCCGCTCGAGATAGTGTTGCAGTGCCGCGCGCGCTTGGTTGCTCAAAAAAACGATACGGAGCTTTGAACCTTTTCCGCGCACGGTAAATTCATCTTTGGCGAGATTGACGTCATCTTTTTTGAGCGTTGAGAGTTCGGCGATACGAAGACCCGTCGAGAAAAAGAGTTCAACAATTGCTTTATTGCGCAAGCGCACGAGTTCGGGAGCTTCGTCTTTGAGGGGCGCCTCGAGTAATGCCTGAAGCTCCGTTCCTTCCATAAATTCAATTTCGCGATCAGGCATTTTTGCCAACTCGATTTTTTCGGGAGCAAGCGTGTCAATGTCGCGCTTCGCCAGATATTTGAGCATAGCGCGCAAGGCAATGAGGTGATAATTTTGTGTGTTTTTTTTGAGCGGCTCACCGTTACGATCAACTTGTCGATTGAGCCACAGACGAAATGAGCGGACGTTATCCGCGGTAATATCTTTGACCGTTGTTGCGCCGGTTGCCTGCGCAAACCGTTCTAAATAAAACTGATAGTTCGTAATCGTTTTGTGACTACGTCCTTTTTCGATTTCCAAATATTCTAAAAACTGCCGGATGGCTTCAGCGAGCTTCATGTGAACGACGATTAACGATTTGCTTTATCGGCAAGAATAGAGATAACGACGCCGTTACGCAAGATAATTTCTTGATAAATGCCGGCGACGGTATTCATTTGACGTTCATACCGAGCAGCGACAAGCGCATTACTGGCAATGAGCGCAGCTACAAAGGTGAGCATGATGATTGCAAAGACGCGCGGATCAAGTTTTGTTTGTAAGAAAGGGGTTGGCTTGGCAGCTACGCGCGGTTTCTTGGTAGGTGATTTTTTTGATACAGTTTTTTTGGTTGTTGTTTTTCGTGGGGGCATAGGATGCATTAAAGATTAAGAGCTAAGGGTAAAGATGAAGGTTCATACTTAATAATTAAACATGAATAATTAATGATGAACCTCTGCCTTGTTTTTCAGTATAACATATTGTGCGACGCATCTCAAAACAAGCGCATCGTATCTTGACGAGGGAGCATGTGCTTGCTAGTATAGGAAAACTCTTCGGCAAGGAGGTGTATATGCACGAAGATGAGTGGAAATATGATTTCGATCATGAACGACCGACCCTCGTGACGCGCAGCATGGATTTCTTGTTTGATCTCATGCTCGCGCTGCAGTCGGTTGTCCCGTTTTTCATGGGGGCGGAGCTTTTCTTGCTCACGCCGCTTGGCGGCAGTGAAGCGTGGAGCGCCGCGCCCTGGTACGTTCGCATTTTTGGCTCGATTATCATGATCTGTCGCCTCGAGCAGGCTCACCGGCGACAGGCGCCGTTGCTCAGCTGGGTTGAGATGGGGTCCTTGATCCCCGTCGGATTCTGCTTTGTTCTTTGTTCACCGCTGTATCCCTATGCACTCATGGTGCTGGGAGTTATTCTTCTTAGTGGTGCGTGGTTCGCCCGTCAGATTCGTGGCGTCGCGCGCACTACTATTCCCACGCAAGCACCCAACAGCGCATAATCTTTTTTGCAGCTTCACCGCTGCACACCCGATGTCCTCTGTGGCATCGGTTTTTTGTTTCAGGAAAATCGCCCCCACTCAATAGGTGTGAGATTATGCGATTGTAAATATTCATTTGTTCGTGAGAATGGCTTTGAGCCAAAGAAGCCGTTATAGGCAGAGAGGGGTGATGGATGCGCTGACTCAATGATGAGATGTTTTGACGTATCAATCAGTTTCTTTTTTGAGCGTGCGTAATTTCCCCATAAGATAAAGACAACATGATCACGTTTTTGAGAAATTGTTTGTATCACGCCATCAGTAAACTCCTCCCATCCTTTATCACGATGTGATGCAGCCTGATTTGGCCGTACCGTTAAAATCGCATTGAGCAGCAAGACCCCCTGCTGCGCCCATCCAGTGAGGCAGCCGGAGGTGGGCGGTGTGATGCCCAGATCGGCATGTAATTCTTTAAAAATATTTTTCAAACTTGGTGGTAGCTGTATTCCCTGTGGCACCGAAAAACATAAACCATGCGCCTGACCGTCTCCGTGATACGGGTCCTGTCCCAAAATCACTACTTTGACCTGATCAAACGGCGTCAGATTGAAAGCGGCAAACATATCCTCTCCGCGCGGATAGATAACCTGCTGCTTGAGCGCTTCTTCAATTAAAAATGCTTTGAGCGATTTCATCGACTCGCTTTGGAACACGTGATCAAGTTCGCGCGCCCATGATGGTTCAATGTTGGGGGTTATGTCATGCATGTTGTGTAGTATAAGGATAAAGTGGAGTATGGGCAATAAAAAGCCGCATCAGTGCTCCTGATACGGCGGAAGATAACCCATGCTGGCAGTCACGACGACGAGCCAGCTGAGTGGGGTGATGAGGGTGTGCTGCATGGTGATTGCTGCGTGCAGCGTGATAAAGAGCGTAAAACAAAGATGTATTCCGATCAGCCCACCCAGCAGCCAGCGTGGCGCATTCGGGAGCTCGGGCAGCTGGTCCATAAGCAAGAGTGTCGAGAGGGGCATGCTCACGAAGAGAATCCAACTTTCGACAACGATACGATGATGGCGGATCACGGATTGCATGAGTTCAAACATGCACCACCTCCTGATAGGTAACACTGTGCCATGAAGTGTTGATTTGCGCAAGGCAGGATTGACAGGAATGCGTATTTTTGCTAATCTATAAGCATCTTTTGACGATATCTGGGCTCTGGATTGGTCTCCAAAGACTCGGTTATCGGCAGCATTAAGTCATTAAACATTGACCACTATGGCACTCTCAAAAGAAAAGAAGGAGAAACTTATTAAGAAGTTCCGTACGCATGACAGCGATACCGGATCTTCTGAGGTTCAGATCGCTATTTTGACCGAAGAGATCAAAGAGCTGACTGACCACTTGAAGAGTCACAAGCAGGACTTTTCATCACGCCGCGGTTTGCTTCGTAAGGTACAAGAACGAAAGCGATTGCTTCGTTACTTGCAACGCGAAGATGAGAAGCGGTACGAAGGTATTATCAAGGCGCTGAAACTGAAACCATTGTCTGCCCTTGATATTCAAGAGTTCGCCGACGAAGAACCAATCAATTAACATCAGAGCTCCCCGTGTGCCAAAGGATATGCTTTGGGCGGGGAGTTCTTTGTTTCATACATGATAGCTGCGGTGTGACGCGTGTCCACCGTAGTCATGATGCATGAAACCTGCATCAGCACATTACAAAAGGTCGGAATTTTTAAAAAAGTATATGGTCAATGGACTATGGTCAATGGAAAGAGTTTCCATACACCATTAACTATCTACCATACACCAATTATTTTCATGATAAAACACAAAGATCAGCGCGTTGCCGTTTTTGTTGACGCGCAAAACGTGTATCATTCGGCGAAAAACCTTTTCAATAGCTACGCCAATTTTAAAGCAATTTTGGAGCAGGCGGTGGCAGGGCGCATTCTTGTGCGCGCGCTTGCCTATGGCATTACCTCGCCCGCGGAAGATGAGAAGTCATTTTTTGAGGCGTTGGAAAAACAGGGCTTTGAATTGCGCCTCAAGGAACTTCAGATTTTTTCAGGGGGAGCGAAAAAGGGTGATTGGGATGTTGGGATGGCAATTGATGCTATTCGACTTGCGGACAAGGTTGACGTTATTGTGCTCGTCACGGGCGATGGAGACTTTATCCCACTCGTGGAGTACTTGCAGGTCAATAAAGGATGCTTGGTTGAAGGAGTGTCTTTTCAACGATCAACATCATCAAAGCTCATGGAAGCGGTTGATGACTTCTATGATTTAGAAAAAGAAAAGCATCGCTTCTTGATTCGTCACAAACGATTGTACACGCCGCGCAAACGGCCACAGGCTAAACCACGCGCATAAACGGATACAGATTGGCGCATTTCCACGTTCAGATTGCGAACATGGAAAGCGCCGCTTGTGTATCGGTTTGATACCACATTTAATTCAACGCTGGTGTGCAGACATTCAGAACACCTTGTTCTGCAGTCTGTAGATCAGCGGTAACATAAGAACGAATATGCAAGGAACACAACGCTTCGAGACGATGTGGGCAGGACGCCCACTGATTGTCGAGACGGGGCTTTTGGCGTTGCAGGCAGGAGGTGCCTGCACGGTGCAACATGGCGACACGGTCGTGTTGGCAACGGCGACGATCTCAAAAGATCGCCGTGACGGGATGGACTTTTTCCCGCTGATGGTAGAGTTTCAGGAGAAACTGTACGCGAATGGACAAATTAAAGGATCGCGTTTTATCAAGCGTGAAGGACGCCCTTCTGACGAAGCGGTGCTGGTTTCGCGTATGATTGACCGCGCGTTGCGCCCATTGTTTGATGATAATATTCGCAATGATGTGCAGGTGATTTGTACAACGATGTCATATGACCCGGCATCACCGATCGATATCATTGCTTTGATTGCGGCGTCATGTGCGTTGCACATGTCTGATGTGCCCTGGAACGGGCCATTGGCGGGTAACCGCATTGGCTTGATTGACGGGGAGTTGATTTTGAACCCATCAGTCGAGCAGATGGAGGTATCACAGCTTGATTTGGTAACCGCAGGACATGGCGATAAGGTGATTATGGTAGAGTGCGGCGCGCAAGAAGTACCGCACGAGATGATGGATAAGGCCTTCCAGTTTGCGACGCAGCATTACGCGCCAGTCATTGATTTGTTTAACCAGGTGCGCGCTGCTGTCGGTAAGGAAAAATTGTCACTCGAACAGTTGATGCCTGACAAGACCGCTGAAGAAATTGCCGCGGAGCAGCAAGCAATGACGGTCGCGCGCGAAGCGGTCAAAGAAGTGACGGCGCCATGGCTCTTGGATAAAGAATTGCCGACCAAAAAGTTGCGTAAACAAAATCTTGATATCGTTAAAGGCGCGCTCAAAGAGAAATTGCTTGCTCGTGATCTGACTGAAGATCAGGTGAAGTATGCTATGGGTAAGGCGAGCAAGTTGATCGAAGATGAGGTAGCGCAAGCCGTCTTGGAGCGTGATCGTCGTGTTGACGGACGCAGTCTGACGGATATTCGTGAGCTTACCGCGCAAATCAACCTCTTCCCACGTACGCATGGTTCAGCGCTCTTCTCTCGTGGTGAGACGCAGATTTTGACCATCGCGACATTGGGGGCGCCTGGAGACGCGCAGATTATTGATGAGCTGGGATCAGAAGAAAAGAAGCGCTATATGCACCACTACAACTTCCCGCCATTCTCAGTTGGTGAAGTGTCGCCATTGCGTGGCGCTGGTCGTCGTGAGATTGGACATGGAGCCTTAGCGGAAAAAGCGTTGTTGCCGGTACTCCCTGATCAGGAAACATTCCCGTATACGATTCGTCTTGTGTCTGAAACCATGGGCTCAAATGGTTCATCGTCAATGGGGTCAACGTGTGCGTCAACACTCGCGTTACTTGCCGCTGGTGTGCCCATCAAGCGCCCTGTTGCGGGTATTGCGATCGGATTAATTTCAGATGAAGCACAAGGAAAGTATAAGGTTATTACCGATTTGCAGGATTTGGAGGACGGTAATGGGGGTATGGACTTTAAGATTACCGGAACAAGCGAAGGTATTACCGCTATTCAGCTTGATACCAAGACAACCGGATTGCCACCACAGGTGGTAACTGAAGCATTGCGGCATGGAAAGAGTGGGATTGAGCGTATTTTAGGAGTTATCACTGAAACGATTGCTGCTCCTCAAGAGTTGTCTCCATACGCTCCGCGCATTATCGCGATTCGCATCAATCCCGAAAAGATTGGAGAGGTTATTGGAAGCGGCGGAAAGGTTATCAACAAAATTATCGAGCAAACCGGCGTTGAAATTGACATTGAAGATGATGGGTTGGTAATGATTACCGGAGCTATGGAGGGTGCGCTTAAAGCACAGGAAATTGTTGAAGCAATTGTGAAAGACGTACAGGTTGGTGAGGTTTACGAAGGGACGGTCGTGCGTCTGATGGAGTTTGGTGCGATTGTCGAATTCGCTCCCGGTAAAGATGGCATGGTACACATCTCTGAAATTGACTGGAAGCGTACCGAAAAGGTGTCTGACGTGCTTAAAGTTGGTGATGTTGTGAAAGTGAAAGTTGTGAAAGTTGAAAATGGCAAGATTGGCCTTTCGATGA
>CAYRMM010000024.1:0-9120 GCA_964425425.1 uncultured Gammaproteobacteria bacterium
AAGACGACTTCGATAGCGTGCCCTCCCTGGTCACCGGCGACTACGAGGTGTACGTCTGCGAGAAAGGCTTTTGGGACGAGTCCCACTGCCGCTCCACCGTGTTTAGCCTGTACGTCGATGCCGGCGGCTGGCAGATCGTCCATCTGCCGGATGCAACCGTCGCTCGCGACGAGTAGCATCCATCGGATTCACGGATCCGAAAACGCCCCAATCACAGCTGTGGTTGGGGCGTTCTTTTTATACTCTTTCTTTGTCATCCCGAGCGTTAGTCGAGGGATCTTCGCACTGACGACGAGGATCTTAAAGATTCTTCGACTCCTCGAGCTCAGCTCGATTCGCTCAGAATGACAGTTTATATATACATTATATTAAGTACCTCGTGCATTATGCCTTGTGCCCCGTGCATTATGCCTAGTGCCTTATGCCCCGCGCCTAATGCACATGCGCGTGCCCTTCGATCGGCTCGAGATGTTCTTTCTTACCGAAATACCAAGCGGCGATGAAGGTGGTAATTGGTACTGCCAGAATTAATGCAGACGAACCAACAAGGGTACGGATGACCTCTTCAACGATTAACTCACTATTGGCAATCACCCACAAGTTGTTATTCAAATTGATGTACACCAACAGAAGTAATGGCAGCGCTGCACCTACATACGCCAAGGCGAGCGTGTTCACGAGTGAGGTAATGTGTTCTTTGCCGATGAGCACCCCACGAGCATACAACTCTTTGAAGTCAAAGCGATGATTGGCCCGTTTAAGTTCATACACCGCAGCTGCCTGCGCGGTCGTAATATCATCAAGCACACCCAAGACACCGATCATAATACCCCCCAACAAAAGCCCCTGCAGATTGAGTGCCGTGAGGTCATACTGCAACAAAAACGCCTCCTCAGAACCAAGTCCCAACAGGTGCGTGCCATAGACAAACGCGTTTGCCACAAAGACCGTAATACTGAGTGTCACTAAGCTGGCAAGCAGCGCCACGCTCGTGCGCGCATTAAAGCCATGTGCCAAATACAACGTAATCACCATGATCCCCACTGCGCCAATCAAGCTCACCGTCATCGGGTTGGCGCCGGCAATAATTTGCGGGATGATGTAATACACAATGACGCCGACTGACAGTCCAAGCCCAATAATTGCCGTAAATCCTTTGCGTCCGGCAAAAATAATCGTCAATAGAAAAAATGCGGCAAAGATCAGTCCGACAGCACCCAAACGATACCGATCAACGATCGAAAACGTGATCTGGTCTCCCATCTGAATCTTATTGACAATCACGGCGTCGCCAACTGACATCAGCTGTGCCTCCGTGATACCAAACTGACGACCGTGATCAATCGTTTGGCGCGATCCCTTGGTATCACCCGAGAGAAATTCAATGACCAGCACCTGATAGGGCGACTGATCATACTCAGTAATCCCCGACTCGACAATCTCGATAACGCGCGCCTTATAATACTCTTGCAATGGGCGCTGTTGCTGCGGAATAAACTCTTCCGCGCTATCGTAGATAGGATCATCTAACGACTCAAGATCAATCTCAAAACTTGGCGCGACCTCAGGCTCCTGTGCACCTACTGTGACCGGAGCGACAACCCCGAGCGTCGCCACGCTCATGATGAGCATGCTGATAATAAACTTGTGCATGAATATCATTGTTATGTATTTGTAGCCATTGTACCAATAAAAAAGGTTCCTGCCCACCATAAGCAGGAACCTTTTTTATTATCGTAACTGGAGTGCGTTGTAGCGCAGCAACTCGATATAGTCAGTCGCGGTTTCATCACCCCCCAATGGGTCAAGAACTCGTAATTCGACACCAAGGTCATTCATCAACGCCTCTAAATTTACAGAAGCAAGTTGCGGCTCTGAATAGATACGTGTCACATTATTTTCACGAATAACCCGCTGCAGCTGAGCAATGTATGCAGGTGATGGTTCACGCCCCGGAAAGGGCTCAAAGGTAGCACCCACCTCAAAACCAAGATCCTCCGCGAAATACCCCCAGCCGTCATGAAATGTCACGAGCACACGCTCGTCAACATCTGCAAGCGCTTGTCGTGCTACTCCTTCAGCTTCTTTCAGACGTTGAGTCCACTGCTCTAAAGCTCCCATCACATCGTGTGCTTGAGCCAACTCAGGATACCGATCCTGGAAAACCGCTGCCATATTACGCGCAATGAGCGGCGCGTTGGTAAAGCTGAGCCAGTAGTGCGGATCAAGTCCGACCTCCTCTTCGCTCTCCTCCACTTCGTCTGCATGTTCTTCATCATCATGATCATGCCCACCTTCGTGTAGCTCGATCCCCGCGGACACCTGGGCGAAATACGCATCACGTCCTGCCGCCTCAATCACCCACTCATCAAGACCGTGTCCAATGTAAAAAACAACTTCACTGCGCTGCGCACGCGCTACCAAAGTCGGCGATGGTTCAAAGGTGTGCGGCGACGCACCTGCCGGCACCAACTGCACAATCTGCACCGCATCACCAAATAACTCCTGAGCGATACTCGCCAAAGGTCCGATCGTCACACCGATCACCGGACGCATGTCCTCTTCTTGTGGCTGTGGCGAGGGCATGAGTTGCCATGCGATGAGCCCAATCAAGACGAGCGCAATAGTTCCAAGAATAATCTTTTTCATGTTTATAAAATCGTGATTGATTCGACAAATTCGTCAAAACCGTAGGTGAACGTCGTGTCTTGTCCGAGCATGCCCGCCACAATAATACTTGGCTTTTGGGAGTTATAGATAAATCCGGTAAACGCAGCAGGTGGCACACACGGATCAACCTCCCCTTCCAGTAGCTGCTCTTCCCCGGCAACCGGCATGTATACCTCAACTCCATTGCGCACTGTCCGTTCAAGCGCACAGGTTGACGGCATGTTAAACGCCGGCATCAGCACCTGCTGCACATACGGCTCCACCAGCTGTGTTGCCTCTCGGGCAAAGATGGTCATCCGATGTCCATACGCCGGAAGATCACGCACCTGGACGATCAGTGTCTGCTCGCCGTCCTGCTCTTCTTGCGCAACGACAATATCATGCGGACCCTCTTGCTCTTCAATCGTTGCTTCGGTGATTTGCGGATAGATAAACGACACCCCGCTTGGATGTGTATAGCGATTAAATCCTGCAGGCGGAATCAGCGTGCGTTCCTGTAATTGCTGGTTAGATGCAACTTCTTGTGCAATTTCTTCTTCTAAGAGCACAATCTCGTCTTCGAGTCGTTCAATTTCACGATCATAGCGCCCCACAACATCGTCATATCCCTGCTCCACGACCTGCACGCGCTCCTTGGTATACCAAAACGCGCCACCACCGCCAATCACGAGCGATAGGATTAAAACCGCGAGTACTCCAATTGCAGCGTTCAGCGTTTTCATGCTGACAGTATAGCAATTTTTATCGCGCACGTACAACAAAACCGCGCTGAGCGCGGTTTTGCGTGTGTTATGATTGTCGTGATGCGCGCTTACGATCGTTTTCCGTCAAATACTTCTTGCGCAAGCGAATAGATTCCGGTGTAATTTCAAGATATTCATCTTCTGCCATGATTTCAAGCCCACGTTCGAGCGTAATCACCTTTGGTGGAGTTAAATTGATGGCATCATCAGCACCCGAAGCGCGCATGTTGGTGAGCTGCTTACCCTTAATCGGGTTAACGCTCATATCCATACCCTTTGAAACATTACCAATCACCATCCCTTCGTACACCTCAGTATTTGCCGGGATATACAACTCACCGCGCTCCTGCAAATTGTAGAGCGAGAAGGCCAACGCCTTACCGGTTTCCATTGAGATCATCGATCCAAGCACACGCTTTTCGATCGGTCCAGCATGTTGCTTAAAGCCAATGACGCGCGAGTACATAATACCTTCACCTGACGTGTCGACGATAAATTGGTTGCGGTACCCCAGTAATCCACGTGTTGGGATTTCAAAAATCATCTTCGTCTGCCCATTTTCTGGATTCATCTCCTTCATGATACCCTTGCGCTTGGCAATCTTTTCGATCACCGTTCCTGAGTATTCATCCGGCACGGCGATAATGAGCTCTTCATACGGCTCCATCTTCTCACCATTTTCCTCCTTGATGATAACCTGTGGTTGCGATACTTGAATTTCATATCCTTCACGGCGCATGTTTTCAAGCAAGACTGCGATATGCATTTCACCACGTCCGAAAATAATGTATTTATCTGATTCGCTGAAATCAATCTTGAGTCCTACGTTCACCTCGAGCTCTTTTTCCAAACGCTCTCTGATTTGCGAGTTTGTGACATACTGCCCTTCACGACCCGCAAACGGCGAGTTATTGACCAACAAGTTCATCGAGATCGTTGGTTCATCAACTTTGATCGCTGGCAACGCCTCCTGATCCTGTGAAACACAGATAGTTTCACCGATAAAGATCTCCGGCAACCCGGCAATCATCACAATATCCCCCGCCTGCGCTGATTTCACTTCTTTACGAGACACACCTTCAAAGGTGTAGAGTTTGGTGATTTTACCGGTATAGTTCGTACCGTCAGTTTTTTTCACCACAACGGCCTGACCGTCATTGATTGTCCCTTCGTAGATACGCCCGACTGCCAAACGCCCCAAGAAATTATCATACGCCAAATTAAACGGCTGGAAGCGCAATGGCGCCGCCGTGTCGCTTGCAGCTGCAGGCACCTCTTCAAGCACGGTATCCAAAATCGGTGACAAGTCTTTGAGCTCATCTTCCATATTCTTTTTGGCAACACCATCCTTACCGATCGCGTACAGGGTTGTGAAATTCAGCTGATCGTCATTGGCACCCAAATCCATAAACAACTCCAAGACCAAATCATGTGCCTTGTTCACGTCAGCAGCCGGCTTGTCAATTTTATTCAAAATGACGATTGGCTTAAGCCCCAATTCCAACGACTTCTTCAACACAAACTTTGTCTGTGGCATAGGACCTTCCTGCGCGTCAACAACGAGCAAAACCGAATCAATCGAACGTAAGACGCGCTCGACTTCTGATCCGAAGTCAGCATGTCCCGGGGTATCAACAATATTAATCTTCGTATCCTTATACAAAACTGAGGTGTTTTTTGCGTAAATCGTAATCCCACGCTCCTTTTCAAGATCGTTTGAGTCCATTGAGACACCCTCTTCAACCATACCAGTTTGACGCATCAAAGCATCGGTCAAGGTCGTCTTACCGTGGTCAACGTGAGCAATAATTGCGATATTTCGAATTTCCATAAAAGATAACTAGTGAGCGAGAAAGTAGAGCTCAAGTATAACAGAAAAGCTCATTTGAGTCAATTGTCAAACCCAATCTCTTCAAGAAATAGTGCCAGTCCGTCATTCTGAACGCTTTGCGTGAGGAAACTTCGGACTGGCTTTAAGTACATCTAGACTCTGTCCCTGCTATACAGCAGGGCATGCATCGAAAGCTCTCAGGTGACAGTCTTCCTAATATTTGCTATTTTATAGACATACAAACCTTATGATTCAACATGAATAACTCAACAGCCTCAGCTCTTACCATTGGTATTTTGATTGGGGTAATTGGCTATAATCTTTTTACACCTCCCTCAAAGTACGAAGGGTTGACTGCCCAAGAATGGGCCGAAGAATCGTATTATTGGGAGGACTATTACTACTCTGAGCTCAGCCGCTCAGAAGATCTTGAAGTCCAACTGGAAGATCTTGAATACGACTCATCGGAGTCAACGGAAAATGCTGAATACTGGGAATCTGAGTATGAAGACTTATATTATAAATATCAGGCCATTCTTTCTGTCGCAGAAAACCTCAAGAACGACTATGAAGATGCAAGAGATTGCGCCTATTACGAAGACACCGGCAGAGATGCTTACTTTCGTTGCTTCAACTAAGCTTCAACAATATACTAAATTAACCTGGGTAGCTGGTCCAAAGCACGACGGTAACCCCTAAAAGCAGGAAAAGTATTATTGCCAATAAAAATACCATCAAAATCAACAAAACTTTTTCATAAAGCTTGTGGCTTGCTCTTGACAAGAGATTTATAACAAAAATAATAAGTAAGCAAACAAAGGCGTATATCCCAAGAAGCTTTAAATCAGACGCCTTAATTCCAACTTCTCCTTTTGCAAAAATAAGTGTCACGAGGGTTACACACCCAAGTATTGCGAAAAATCTCTCCGCGCTCAACGCGTCTATTAGTTTGGCCGCTGCGGATGTGTTTTGATCAAATGCTGAGAAAGTCCCCGTTTGAGCCTCTCCATTGTTGTATTTCTTCCAGCTCATCCCTTTCTATTCTTGTTTAATAAAGTTAAGTATAAAATCTTCACCAATTTTCTCACCATCTACAAGAACCCTAACCTTATACTCACCAAAATTACTGAACTCCATCATTCTATACTCATGAATAAAGCCAATATTCGGCTTTTGTTCCTGTGATTGATGCACAGTCTTCTGCTCTCCAATTTTTTTATCATTAGGGGCTAAAATAATCGTATCAACCTCATACTGAACCTCAGGGGAGACGTCTGAAATTAATCCAACTACAAAAAATAACGGGATGGATACCGCCGCCTTCCCTTGACTTTTTTCAAACACCCCCAAAAAAGAAGGCTTGCCTTTCTGATCAACCAAGGCGTAATCAGATAATAAAAGATAGTGCAACTGCTTTTTTTTCATGAATTTTTTGATAGCTTGTAATAATAGCACCCCCTCAATATATCCATGCTGTATACGGTCCTGCCCCCATGACTTCATCAAATGCAGGGCACGCATTCCCTTAAGGCTTACGCTCCGTGGCACTTTTTATACTTCTTGCCTGAGCCACATGGGCAGAGATCATTACGACCCACTTTTTCACCGTTAAAGGTATTGCGTGTATCCGTCGCCACGGCGTTCACCGCGGTATTTGCCGTCTGCGTCATCTGCGCGCCCTTTTCCATGGTCTTTTGCGCACCTTGCAAGATCATGTTTTGAGGCTGCTGTGGCTGCTGCGCCGCTACCTGCTGCGCGACCATTGCCGAGATCTTAAAGAGTGAAGTTGCGACTTGCTTTTGAATTGACGCATGCATCTGATTGTACAAACCAAAAGCTTCTTTTTTGTACTCCACGAGCGGATCCTTCTGCCCGTATCCGCGCAAACCGATACCTGAACGCAAGTGCGTCATATCTTCCAAATGTGCGATCCAGTGCGAATCAATTGCCTGCAAGAGCAAGCGCTTCTCGACGCGCACCAAAGCCTTCATGTCATCAAAGCTTTTTTCAAACTTTTCATAATGACGCTCGGCAATACGAATGAGGTGGTTAATGATGTGCGTGCGTGCCTCATGATCCTCCTCATCACTTCCCGCCTCCCCACGAATCTGTTCGAGAGTTTTGCGCTCTGAGGCGTCAATGTGCATCATGGCAGCCGCAACTTCATACACCTCCTGCAAATCCCAACGACGCTCTTCAGCATTTCCCGTGTGAAACAAAACCACCGCCTCAAGTTCGCTGGCGATCATCTCCATAATCATGTCTTTGAGCACCTCATGCGCGTTATCAGACGTATCCGCGTCCAAAATCTGAGCGCGCATACCGTACACCACCGTACGTTGCTTATTGATGACGTCATCGTATTCCACCACGCGCTTACGAATATCAAAGTTATGACCTTCCACCTTCTTTTGCGCGCTCTCAAGCGACTTGGTAATCACCGCGTTTTCAATCGGCATATCTTCAGGGATCTTGAGGGTCTCCATAACGCGCGCAATACGCTCCGAACCAAAGATGCGCATCAAATCATCCTGTAACGAGACAAAGAATTGCGATGAACCGACATCCCCCTGACGTCCGGTACGACCACGTAACTGATTATCAATACGACGCGACTCATGACGTTCCGTACCAATGACATGCAACCCACCCAAGGCGCGTAAGGCATCAGCCTCCTCCTTGGCACCTCCTGGTCCTCCTAATACAATATCGACACCACGACCCGCCATGTTAGTTGCTAAGGTCACCGCACCACGCGTACCCGCGCGCGCGATCACCTCCGCTTCTTTTTCGTGATTTTTCGCGTTCAACATCTCATGCGGAATACCTTCTTTGTCCAACAAACGCGATAACTCTTCATTTTTCTCAATCGAAATCGTACCAATCAACACTGGTTGGCCTTTCTCATGTCGCGCGCGGACCTCCTTAGCAACTGCCGTAAACTTCGCGAGCTCTGTTTTATAAATCAAGTCATTGAGATCAAGACGCTGGATCTGCTTGTTGGTCGGAATCACGACAACATCCAAACCGTAAATCTTGAAAACCTCTTCTTTTTCCGTCTCCGCCGTACCTGTCATACCGGCAAGCTTGTCGTACATGCGAAAGTAGTTCTGAAACGTAATCGTGGCAAGCGTGCGTGATTCGCGCTGCACCTCGAGATTTTCTTTTGCCTCAAGTGCCTGATGTAATCCTTCCGAGTATCGACGCCCTGGCATAAGACGTCCGGTAAACTCATCAACGATGATAACTTCACCGTCTTTGACGACGTAATCTTTTTCCCGCTTATACAGCGCATGCGCTTTGAGCGCCGCCTCCAAATGAAATGTCGTCTGATAATCCATCGTCGTCCACGGATCACTACCTAACGCTTGCGCGATACGATCCTGCCCCGCTTCGGTAAACGCGACAGTGCGCATCTTTTCATCAATATTGTAATCCTCGTGCGCCTTCAGCGACGCAACAATCTTGTCGTAGGTGTAATAATGCGACGTGCTTTCCGCACCGGGCGCTGAAATGATAAGCGGTGTACGCGCTTCGTCAATCAAAATAGAGTCGACTTCATCGATAATGGCATAGCTGAGCGAGCGCTGCGTCTTCTCCTGCAACTCAGTCACCATGTTGTCGCGCAAATAATCAAATCCAAATTCATTGTTCGTACCATAGGTAATATCAACCTTGTACGCCTCCGCTCGATCTTCCACGAGTCGCAAACGATCCATATCAACCTTAAAGGTGTTCACCTGCTCTTGTCTTTCCAGCACGGCTTCTTCACCTGCCTGCAATGTCCCATCATTGTTCACATCAGCGTCTTCTACATCAGCAGTAGCATCTTGATCGTAGAGATAGGTCACGCGCTGATTTTGAATACATGACACC
>CAYRMM010000025.1:0-9079 GCA_964425425.1 uncultured Gammaproteobacteria bacterium
CGGCGAGTAAGTCACCGGCAGTGCTCAAAAAAATGATGAAGGCCGGCATGAATGTCGCGCGCCTGAACTTTTCGCATGGTACGTATCCCCAACATGCTGATTTGATTAAAAATATTCGTCAGGCAGCAAAAGAGACGGGAACGGTAATTGCGTTGCTCCAGGATTTGCAGGGACCGCGTATTCGCTTGGGGGAGTTACCCAAAGAAGGCATTGCGATAGCAAAAGGTGAGAAGGTAACGTTTACGACGCAACCTCGTCCGCGCGCAGGTCAGATTCCAGTAACGTACCAGCTCCTGCACAAAGAATTGAAAAAAGGCCATCGTATCTTGATTGCTGACGGAGTCTTTGAGTTTGTGGTTGAGCGCATTCAGGATCGTGCCATTGTGTGTAAGGCGCAGACAGCGGCACAGCTGAGTTCACACAAAGGTATGAATTTTCCTGACTCAACGCTGTCTATCTCATCGTTGTCAAAAAAAGATATCGCGGATCTTGAGTTTGGTATTAAGCATAAGGTTGATTTTGTCGCGCTCTCATTTGTCCGCACTGCTACTGATGTGCTTGCGCTCAAGCGACTGATTACGAAGTTTGAAAAAAAGCATAAGATAGCCGAAGCGACGCCTCCGAAGGTGATTGTCAAGGTTGAAAAGCCAGAAGCGGTCAAGAACTTTGAAGAGATTTTGGTGGTGTGTGATGGGGTTATGATTGCACGCGGTGATTTGGGTATTGAGATGGATGCGCATGATGTGCCATTGTTGCAAAAAAAGATGATTGCACGATGCAATGAGGTGGCAAAGCCGGTGATTGTGGCGACGCAGATGTTGGAATCAATGATCACCAGTCCGCGCCCAACGCGTGCTGAAATTTCTGATGTTGCCAATGCGGTGATTGATCACACGGATGCGGTGATGTTATCGGGTGAAACGGCGATGGGGAAGTATCCGGTGGAGGCGGTGCGTTATATGGCGCAAACAGCAGAAGAAATCGAAGCATCATCATTTGACGATGTTGCGGCGCCAGCGACGCTTAAGAAATATTTCGAGGACGAGGCAATGGCGTCAGCAGTTAAGATTTTGAGCGCCAAGCCTCATGTAGCGGCAATCGTTGTGGCGTCACGGAGCGGTTCGACAGCGCGCCTGATTGCTAAGTATCGTCCTGAAATCCCAGTCGTTGTCGCCACTGATTCAGCGCGCGTACAACGCCAGCTCTCGCTTTCGTGGGGTGTTGTGCCGGTGCATGCGCCACGTACGACTGATATCGAGAAACTCTCACGACAAGCCTTGGGGGCTATGAAGAAGATGAAGCTGGTGCGCGCGGGAGATATCGTGATTGTGGTGAAGGGTAATGCGCTCTCACGACACTCATATCCGCTTGCCGCCAATCAGCAGCAGCTGAGCGGAATTGAGTTGGTGACGGTGTAACCTTTCGGGTTGGTTAATAGTTAGTAGTGGGTAGTAAATGGGTGTCAAAGTTCATAATTAATAATGAATTATTAACCTGACCCTTCTCTTGAACTTTGTTCTGGTTCGCTGCCTGCACCTCGAAGCCTTGGCGAAGAGGTGTGGACAACTATTCGCTCAAAATGCCTTATTTTTCTATAATAAGAGTATACATGCGGCGTTAAGCCGTTGTTTGAGGTGGTCGGCCTCAGTATCGTCGAAAGGGGGTTATAGGCCCTTTTATTCATAACGTATAGAACCTATGAGTTTTTTTGAAGAAATCGGATTGACGCTGCAGGCGTCATTCGCGGAACTATTCGCGGCTTTTGTGGGATTTATTCCATCAATTGTCGCGGCACTTATTATCCTCATCGTCGGCTTGGTGATTGCCGGTGCGTTGGGGCAGTTGGTTCGCCGTATTGTCGAGCTGACAAAGATTGATGCCTTGGTGAGCAAGGTTGATATGATCGAGCGGCTCAACCAGTCAGGCGGCAAGGTAACGCTGTCAGGCGTGATCGGCTGGCTTGTGAAGTGGTTTGTGATCTTGGTCACCTTGATCGCAGTCGCGGACATCTTGGCGCTCAGCTCATTTAATGACTTCTTGGTGAGCATCGCACGCTATGTGCCATCAGTAGTGGTCGCAGTCTTGATTCTTGTTGCTGGTATTGTGTTGGGTAGCGGTGTGAAGGATGTGATTGTACGCGTTTTGCGCTCGTCTGATTTGCGCGTCGGCCGCATCGTGGCAACGATTGCGCAGTGGGCGATTGTCGTCTTCTCAGTGATGGCGGCACTTGTGCAGCTGCAGATCGCGCCAACGCTGATTCAGACACTCTTCACCGGTATTGTCTTTATGCTTGCACTTGCCGGTGGTTTGGCTTTCGGCTTGGGTGGTAAGGATGCAGCGGGTGAATTTATCCGCAATGTGCGAAACGATATTTCGTCACGACACTAAAAAAGTCTTAGTACGTTACAAAAGGAGCTGTAAAGGCTCCTTTTGTCATTGTATAGCGTTGAATATGCTATACTATAGGGAGTATGGGGGAAGCTCAGAACAAGCAAGCAATTTCTTCGTTTCACGACTTGGAGCGATATTTTAAAGGTGGTTGGGAAAACCATCTTTTTGCTGGTGCCGTGTTTGTTGACAAACAAGGTGTTATTCAATTTTTAAATAATCAGGTTTCAGTCATATTGGGATATACAGCAGAAGAATTACGCGGAAAAAACTTATTTAGTCTTACTGAACTTCTCGCTGCAGCCGATATTGCATTGATGAAGAAGCGCTTTAAGGCAAATCTTGAGCAAGAAAAACTGTCAACGCCTCAGCAATATACACTCATCAAAAAAGACGGACAACGCGTGTATGTCGATGTTAAGAGTGTCCCCGTGACAGACGGCAAGAAAGTTATCGGCATCCTCGTAGTATTGCTTGATGTAACCTATCGTCAGGAGCTCATTGAGACTATTACGGAGGCGAAACAACGTCACAGTATTATCGCCAAAGAAACAGGGCAGTTGTTGTATGATTACACGATTGATACCGGTGCCATTGAATGGTTTGGCGATGTGCAGGGAGTGACTGGTTATAGCGTCAAATATTTTAATACGGACATGAATATTGACGGCTGGATTGAGCGGGTGCATCCCGATGATCGGCGGGTTTCTCTGGAATTATTACGACGTGCTCAACGACCGGGAGACCGTTTTGATGCCGAATACCGCTTCAAGATAAAAGGTGGTCGGTATATTTGGGTTCAGGAAAACGGGATTGTCATAGCAAAGGATGATGCGCTGCATATGTACGGCGTTATGAAAGATAATACGCGTCAAAAAGAAATTTTAGAGGAGTATAAAAAACTCTCAGATAATTATGAGGCAATTTACCAGGCAATTAATGATGCGATTTTTATCGTTGATTTTCGAGATGGTTCGGTTTTGGATGTTAATGATAAAGCTGAAGAGATGTTAGGGTACACAAAAAATGAATTGCGTGGGATGCAGATCGGAGATTTTAGTGTTACGGAAGAAGGATTTACCCAAAAAGAAGCAGTGTCGCGTATCACCAAGGCGTTAAGAAAAGGATCACGCTTTGAATGGAAGCATAAACACAAAAACGGCACACCGATTTGGGTTGAGGTGAGCCTGCGCAAGGCACAGTTGGGAGAACAGGCTGTTGTTTTGGCGGTATTGCGGGACATTTCTGATTTGGTTGAATATCGTGAGCACATGAAAGAACACGCCTCTGAGCTGGAGAGCTTGAATCGCGTCATGGTGGGGCGTGAGGTGAAAATGATTGAGCTCAAAGAGCGTATTAAGCAACTTGAACACCAGCTACATGATGCGCAAGGTGAGTGAACAACGATATCAGTTTCTGTACCTCTTTCTCGTCGGCGGATTGATGGGGTTTTTGGTGTTGTGGTGGGGTAAGTATCCATTTGAAATGGAGTTTCGCCCACTTGCGTTGCTTGATATCATTCCCATCATCGTTAACCTTGTTGTTATCTTTTTAATCAATCAACCGGAGTATCGATCCACCACCACAGCGTGGCTCACGATGACTTTAGCGACGGTCCAGCTGTGGGCAGTTTCAGAGGCATTTCAGCATATGGCGACAACGGTTGAGTCGTATTACTTTTGGATTAACGTTGAAGATCACGGATCAATCTTTTTACCCATGATGCTCTACCTGTTTGTGCATCAGTATGTCGCTAATGCGTTGGTGCCGATTAAGCAAATGAGTACTTTGTTTGTCGGATCGTTAACTATTTTATTTATTGATTCCGAATTTCAGATATTTGATTTGGGGCAAGATGCGGTGTATTGGACGCCGTATGGATTTACTGAGAAGGTGACGCCATATTTTGGAATTTTACTATTGTGGTTTGTGGGGATTCTCTTTGCGTCACTATATAAACTATGGCGTTATGATCAAGAAGCACTCAATACATTGCGCAAGAAGCAAGTGCGTGTGATGTTGATTGCCATTGCGATTCCTATTGTGGTCGGTATGATGACTGACGGGATCTTACCCCTCTTTGGTTATGAGACATTGGAACTAGCGATGGTGCTCACCAGTATTATGGGGATTACTCTTGCTTTTGCGATTTATCGATATCGTTTGTTTAGTGTGGAGCCGGAAATTATTTCGCAACAGATGTTTAAGACGATTCCTGATGCCGTCATCTTGACCGATCGCACTGGGCATATTCAGGAGTATAACGAGGTTGCCCAGCAGATGTTTGCGCAGCCGCATGTGACACTCATGGGGGTTTCAATGGAAGCAGTGATACCGGTCATTCCCTGGGGCAATGAGTTCTTTCTTAATCCGCTTGAAGCGGGGTCACGTGAATTTTCAGGGTCTGTGCCCACACCATCAAAAACGCAACGATATGTTCGCGTGATTGCCAGTAAGGTGCGTGTCCAGGAAGGATTGGTGCAGGGGTATATCTTTATTATTGCTGACATTACTGACATTAAAGAGCAAACCCTTCGATTGCAGGAAAAACTCAGTGAAATTGAAAAAATTAACAGCTTAATGATTGGTCGAGAGCTCAAAATGAAAGAGCTGAAGCAGGCGCTCTCGAGTTGCCGTGAACAATTGCAACGCTATGAAACTGAGCACTAAAATTATCATCGCGCTCTTGATTGTAATCGCCGTGCCGGTGATGTTTTTTGCGGTGTTATTTTTTGCGCAAGCGCGTACCAGTATCATCCAAGGAGAGCTTTCTAAGCTGGATGCACTTGCCGAATCTAAGTATGACGCGGTGGTTGAGCAGTTTGGTCATCTTGAGGAGGCAATGGAAATTTTTGCGCTGCGCTTTGTGTTTCGTGATGGCTTACGTGCCGTTGAGCAAGGACAGGTGGTCCCTGATGTGATGTTGCAGGCGTTACAGGAGATGGCCGTTATCGACCATCACTGGGAAGAGATGTATGTTGTTGATCGTGAAGGCCTTGTTGTGCAGTCAACGGTGAATGGACGATTTGAGGAGATTGTTCGTGATGCTGTTGTGCAGCTGCCGGCTCAGCATGTGGCGTTGACACACTTTTTGTATAACGATGAGGTGCGATTTGTTGTCGTGGCACCTGTTTTTGAGGCTGAGCGTGTTTTGGGATATCTCGCGGGGATTACGGAACCCAAGATTTTTGACTTTTTGTCGACTGATTACACCTCACTTGGACGCACGGGAGACATCGTCATCGGCATTCTGACGCACGATGGTGAAATTAGATTTTTAGGCCCCCGGCGATTTGAAGACGATCAGTCAGCACGAGATCGCATCATGCTCTTTGAGGATTTGGCAATCGCGCGCGCGGTACGGGGTGAAAATCGGGTATTTGATGTGACGCGCGATTATCGTGATGAGCCTGTATTTGCCGCAACGCGGGCGCTTCCTCAGTATGGTGTGGGTATTTCAATTGAGCAGGATCGTAGTGAGGTGCTTGAAGCTTTTGATCAACTCCGTTTGTATACACTGGGCGTTATTATTGCCATGGTGTTCCTCCTCGTTTTGGTGAGTTTGTATATGTCGCGCATCATTTCGCAACCTTTGAGTCGTCTTGCTGCTGTTGCTGCACGTGTGGCCCAGGGGGAATTTGAAGCAAAAGACGAGCTTCGCACCTCAATCAAAGGTGATGAGTTGAGCGTCTTGGAAACTTCATTTCGCTTGATGGTTAACCAGTTGGAGCAAACGCAGCACAGCATGCAAGCCCGAGTCGATGAAGCGACGAGCGGCCTTCAGCAGCAATTAGACCGTATCAAGGAACAGGAATTAGAGGCAACGCGTACCAAGCAGGCCGTTATTAACATTTTAGAAGATTTAGAGGAAGAAAAAAATCACGCGCAGGAGGCAGCTGATGACGCGTTGAAATTTAAACAGGCGACAGAAAATTCGACGGAAGCTATCGTGATTACTGATCCTGACGGTCATATTTTGTACGTCAATCCCGCCTATGAGCGTCTCAATGGCTACTCGGCTGCTGAGGTGGTGGGTAAGACGCCGGGCGTGATTCGCAGTGAGAAAACACCAACATCGTTATACAAGGACATGTGGGAGAACTACCTGCTCAAAGGCAAGCCATATGTCACGGAAGACTTGGTTAATAAGAGAAAAGATGGTAGCGAATATAACGCTCGTCTGTCAATTTATCCGGTGGAAGAAGGGGGGCGCGTCCAATATTTTGTGGGTGTGCAGCAGGATATTACGGAGCGTAAGTTGGTGGAACGCGCTAAGACCGACTTCATCTCGGTCGCATCGCATCAGCTACGCACGCCACTGTCGGCTATGTCGTGGTTTGTGGAGGCGCTTAATGATGAGGATTTAGGGCCATTGAATGCTGAGCAAAAAGATTATATGCAACAGCTTTCGGTAAGCACGAAGCGTCTGGTGAAGCTCGTCAATGACCTGCTCAACATCTCACGTATTGAGAGTGGGCGTTGGAAGATTGAGCCACAACCGACAAATATTGTAGAGCTGATCGATGACGTGCTTGCGGGAATGAACCTGTTTTTTGAGGCAAAGAATTGTATGGTCACGTTTGATCGGCCAAAGGGTAAGGTGCGCATGATTGATCTTGATCGGGGATTGATGGAGCAGGTGATACAGAATTTACTAAGTAATGCGATTAAATATTCTGACAAAATCTGCGATGTGCGTATTGGCATTACTGAGCGTGAGGATGCGTATGTGGTTTCAGTCGCTGATCAGGGTATTGGTATTGCGCCTGAGTTTCATTCAAGTGTGTTTGGTAAATTCAAGCGTTCAGAGGAGGCGAGCGCGATGGACACGGAAGGTTCGGGATTGGGCTTGTATATCGTGAAGTTGATTGTCGAAGCGTTGGGCGGCGATATCTGGTTTGAGACGCGCGTGCATAAGGGGACAACGTTTTATGTCACCATTCCGTTCAAAGGCGTGAGCGCAAAAGAAGGAGAGGTGCGGTTGACGTGATGGTTGTGTGATATAATAGACCGAGCAGTCACGGTGATGACTGCTCGGTTCAAGAGGTTATTGGTGCAACGGCTTGAGCGTTGCGTAGTTCTGCTTATCGTAGATCTCGATGCGCGCCTGCATGTGATGTGCCATGTATTGTGACCATGCCGCACCGCCTGGGGTTGTTTGTTCGGAAAAGTCGACAAAGCCGATGCCGCCCATGCTAAAGATGTGCTGGTAGCCCCAGCGAAGCATGCGCTTGTTGACACCGCTGCCCTGGCGTGATTTTTTGATGGCCATGGTCATGTTGTAAAACAGCGTACCAGCCTTGAGTTCAGCCGCGAAGTTGGATTCAAAAAATGGGATGCTGAGCCACGGACAGTTTTCGAGATTGTTGGTAAAGAGCAGTAGCCCAATGTCCTCATCTCCGTCACGCATGATGATTTTGATGATGGATGGGTTGATAAGATGTTCGAAGAACTCGTCTTCATGAAGGAACTGACGAGTCGGAGACTTGTCCCAGGTAACACGCCGAGCCTCGTCATACATGGCCCAAAGCGCCTGTTGATGATGAGGATCGTCAATGACCGTTGCGGTCGAGAAGGTAAGCGGTTCCATGGAGACTCCTTTGTTCCGCGTTAGCAACACTTCACCTGGTGATAGTATCATTCAAAAGCAGTACTGTAAATGAATTTTCACTTATCTCTTTTACTCTTTGTTAATTTAGCAATCGGCCTACTTATCCTGGGGCTGGGCATTTTCGTGTATACGCGTCAACCACGTCGGCTGGTAAATCGTTTGTTTTGCCTCCTTTCGGCAACTTTTGCGCTGATTAATATTTCAAATTTTTTCATTGACACGCTCACGAGCCTTGATGCGGTGAAGTGGTGGTTGCGCATCGTATTGTTAGATACGATCGTGATGATTCCTGTGCTTCTTGCTTTCGCCCGAGCGTTCCCTGATAATACTCGTCTGTCGCGCAGAAGCATTATTGTTTCTTTATTGCCATTGATCCTAGCACCCTTTGTTTTTGTGGATCCTTTTCATATCAAAGAAGTGGTTGTGTTTGATGATGCCCCGACCTATTTTGAGCCGGGGTCATTATACGACATCGTATTTTTAACCTTTTCGGTTTATTTTGTGGGTGCCGTGGCTCTTTTGCTTCGATCGTACCGCAGATTGACGGGTGTTCGTAAGTTGCAAATTTCATACGTTATTACCAGCTTAGTCGCGACGATTGGGGTGTTGCTGGGGACGAATATGCTTGCGCCCATAGTGGGACTTGAATTTTTGCCAAGCATTGGCCCAGTGTTTTTCATCATCTTCTTTGGAAGTACTACTTATGCGATAGTCCGACATCGACTACTTGATATTCGTATTGTTGTTCAGAAAAGTTTGCTCTATACTGTTATACTTGCGTTTTCTATTGCCCTGTACGCGGCATTGGTCATCGCGTTTAATTATGTGTTTGGCGGTGCATCGCAAGATAACCCCTTGTTTGCTGCCGGGGTCTCGGTGGTCTTTTTGGCGCTTACGCTGCCACGCATGATGCAGCTCTTTCAGCGGTTGACAGACCCTATCTTTTTTAAAGCCCCTATTCGTCATGAGCAGATTATTAAAGATATTAATTTTTTGTTCAACGCAGAACGAGACGTGCAACCATTGGTAACCAAGACGCTTTCATTAATTCGCAATTCTTTCAAGGTTGCCAACGTCAGC